>JBCNOP010000048.1:0-27925 GCA_039593775.1 Pseudoduganella sp. | reverse complement strand
CCCTGGAGCGCGTCTCGCGCGGCCTGGACACCATCTCGGTGACCGGCAACATCCTGCGCGACTACCTGACCGACCTGTTCCCGATCCTGGAACTGGGCACCTCGGCCAAGATGCTGTCCATCGTTCCACTGATGGCTGGCGGCGGCATGTACGAAACCGGCGCTGGCGGTTCCGCTCCGAAGCACGTCAAGCAGCTGGTGGAAGAAAACCACCTGCGCTGGGATTCGCTGGGCGAGTTCCTGGCACTGGCCGTGTCGCTGGAAGAACTGGGCATCAAGTCCGGCAACGCCAAGGCCAAGATCCTGGCCAAGACCCTGGACGAAGCCACCGGCAAGCTGCTGGACAACAACAAGTCGCCATCGCCACGCACCGGTGAGCTGGACAACCGCGGCAGCCACTTCTACCTGTCGCTGTACTGGGCCCAGGCCCTGGCAGCGCAGAACGATGACGCTGAACTGAAAGCCAAGTTTGCGCCGCTGGCGAAGACGCTGGCAGAGAACGAAACGAAGATCGTGGAAGAACTGAACTCCGTGCAAGGCGGCGCGATGGATATCGGCGGCTACTACAAGCCGGACGCAGCCAAGACCTCCGCTGTCATGCGCCCAAGCGCAACCTTCAACGCAGCACTGGCAGCCCTGTAAGCAGCCAACGCTCCGTCAAAAAGCCCGCATCTGCGGGCTTTTTTTCATTTCCTGGCCTTCACTGCCGCTCGTTCCCGGGCAACGGCATCGCGGTCCCTGAGCAGGAACACCATGCCGGCACAGCGCTTGTTCATGGCGCTGACACTCGCGTTGTACTCGGCCATTTCCTTGTCATACTTCTCGGCGCGCTTGTTCAGTTCTTCCGCGCGCAGGTTCAGCGTGTCCGACTTTGCATTGAATGCTTCAACAGCTTCCTGGTTATACGAATCCAGCGTCAATTGCGTTTCCGCGTGCGCTTTGGATTCGTCCTGCAGGCTCTTTAAGTCGGCATTGTGTTCGACATGGCGCGCTTTGAGCACGGAAAGCTTGGGCGCCATCTTTTCCTGTTCTTCCACGCAGGCGCGGTATTCCTCGCGGGTGGAGACTTTGGGGACTGGCTGGGCAGCGGCGGGCAAGGTAGCCAACAGGATGGTCGACGCGAGGACGACACGTGAATCAAGGTACGGCACGAACGGTTTCCATTTTTACAAAAACAGCATCGTAACGCCTACTGCCCAAAACCCGCAATAAAAGCGTCACGGGCAGCGTGATGCGGGATGTCACGGCGCCACACCACCATGGTTTCGACTTGCGCCACCTCGGGCGGCAGCGTGTGGCATTGCACGGTGCGGCCCAGGCCACGCTGGCGCAAGACTTCACGCGGCATCATGGCGACGCCCATGCCGGCCGCCACGCAGCCGATGATCGCTTCGAAGGTGCCGAATTCGGCGACCCGGGTGTGGGCCACGCCGGCGTCGGCAAACCACCATTCGAGGCGGCGCCGATAGGAGCAGCCGCTGCGAAAGCCGAGCAAGGTGCGGCGCGCGACGTCGGCCGGGCCGGTGATGGGGCCGTGCAGCGCGTCTGTCAGCAGCACCAGTTCCTCCTCAAATACCGGCACCTGTTCCAGCTCCGGGCGGTCGATTGGCGCCGAGACCAGCGCCACGTCGACCTTATGGTTTGCCACCGCTTGCAGCAGGTAGTCGGTCGGCCCGGTATCCAATATCAGGTCGACTTGCGGATACTTGCGGTGGAAGGCCCCGAGCACGCGTGGCAAGCGGGCTGCCGCCGTGGTTTCAATCGAGCCAATGCGCAGCTGGCCTGACGGTTCCTGGCCGCCGCGCACCGCCATTTGCGCCTCGTCAGCGAGCCGCAGCAGGCGGTCGGCATATTCCAGCAGCCGCGTGCCCTCTTCCGTAATCAGCATGCGCCGCCCCGAACGGTTGAACAGTGTCACGCCCAGCGATTCCTCGAGCTGGTTCAGGCGCGCCGAGACGTTGGATTGCACCCGGTGCAGCCGCGCCGCCGCCTGGGTCACGCTGCCTTCCTCGGCGACGGTCTTGAAAATGCGCAGGGAGGACAGTTCCATTTCGTTCTCCTTTTGTGATGATTCTATTCATTATTATTCATTTTTATTGATGCGTGAAGACATTTATAGTTCAAGCTATCTAAAGGAGCTTCACCATGAACAAGCCTTCGCCTGCCGTCCTGCTGGCCGCAAGCTTCGCCTTCATCATCGTCCAGCTTGACGTCACTATCGTCAACGTGGCCTTGCCGGAGATCGGCCGCGAGCTCGGCGCCAGCGTCAGCGCGCTGCAATGGGTGGTTGATGCCTACACCCTGGGCTTTGCCGTTTTCCTGCTGTCGGCGGGCGTGCTGGGCGACCGCTTTGGCGCGCGGCGCGTGTTCCTGTCGGGCTTTGCACTGTTCGCGCTTGCTTCACTGGCCTGTGCGATGGCGCCCCGCGCCCTGGCGCTGAACCTGGCGCGCGCCGTGCAAGGCGTCGGCGCAGCGCTGCTGGTGCCCAGCTCCCTCGCGATCCTGAACGCGGCATACGCCCACGACCGCGCGCAATTGGCCAAGGCTATTGCATGGTGGACGGCCGCCGGCGGCGTGTCGATTGCTGCTGGCCCGGTGCTGGGCGGGCTGCTCATGAGCCTTGCCGGCTGGCGCAGCATCTTCTGGGTCAATATACCGATCTGCGTGCTCGGTTTCTGGCTGACGCTGCGTGTCGTGCCTGCCCTGCGCGGCAAGGATCCGGCGCGTTCTTTCGACCTGGTTGGCCAGGTGCTTGCCATTGTTGCGCTGACTGCGTTTATTGGCGCGGTGATTGAGTTCAATGCGCTGGGCGCTTCCAGCCACCTGGTACAGGGTGCGCTGCTGGTGGCCCTGGTGTCGGCCGTTCTGTTCGTGCGCAGCCAGCGGCGCAGCGCGGCACCGATGCTGCCGCTTGGCCTGTTCCGGGACATCGGCTTTTCGGGCGCGGTACTATTTGGCGTCCTGGTCAACTTTGCCTATTACGGCGTGATCTTCGTTCTCAGCTTCTACCTGCAGAAGGTGCGCGGCTTCTCGGTCATGCATGCGGGGCTGGTGTTCCTGCCGCTGACAGGCACTTTCATCATCTCGAACATCGCCAGCGGCCGCATGCAGGCGCGCCTCGGATCGCGTACGCCGATGATTGTCGGTGGCCTGATTGGCGCTGCGGGTTATGCCTTGCTTGGCATCTTTGGTGTATCGAGCGATGCGACTTTCCTCGAGATGCTGCCCGGCCTGGCGCTGATCCCGGGCGGCATGGGCCTGGCCGTGCCGGCAATGACCACCTCCATTCTTTCGGCGGTCGACCGCAGCCAGGCCGGCACTGCGTCGGCGGTGCTGAACACCGCACGCCAGGTTGGCGGCGCCATGGGCGTGGCCATTTTCGGCGCCATGCAGGACATTGAATTTGCACTAGCTGTTTCAACTGTCTTGCTGCTGCTTGGCGCGCTGCTGGCCTGGTACTGCATCAAACATCCAATTTCAACCAAAGGAGCTTCACTATGCCGTACGTAAATTTCCGCATCACTAAAGAAGGCGCAACCGCCGAACAGAAACTGGAACTGATCAAGGGTGCGACCGAACTGCTGCAGCGGGTGCTGAACAAGAATCCGGCCACCACCTTCGTCATCATCGACGAAGTGGAGACCGACAACTGGGGCATCGGCTACGACAATGTCACCACGCTGCGCGCGAAGTCTGCGGCAGCCAAGGCCAAGGAAGGATGATTACTCCGGACCCAGGCCATTCCCTGTAGCGGCCCAGTAAATGCCGCCATAGAGGTGATGGCGGAAAACCGGGTCGCCATAAGTCGCCGGCAGGTGGCCGAGCGCAGTGTAGAAGGCGCGGCCGCCATCGTAGTGCTGGTACCAGCTCACCGGGTGGAAAGCGCCCATGCCTTTCGGCCCGGGCTTGTAGGTCGATTCATCGACTGAGAGCAGATACGTGAGCTTGCTGGTGGCCGGCTTGAACGCGTACCATTCCTCCGTCACCAGGTTGCGTGCGGCGAAACGCTCCATACCCGGAAAATTGCGGCCCTCCACTTTCAGCATCGCGCTCTGAATCGCTGGATGGTGGTCGAACATGTGCCCTACCAGCTTCGTGTACCACGGCCAACCGTATTCGGTATCCGCGGCGCTGTGCACGCCAACGTAGCCGCCGCCGGAACGGATGTAGCGCTCGAACGCTCCCTTCTGTTTCGCATCCAGAATGTCCCCGGTCGTTTGCAGGAAGACCACGGCCTGATACTTTGCCAGTTCCTGGTCGTTGAAGGCGCGCGTGGCGTCCTCGGTCCAGAACACGCTGAAGTCGTGCAGCTTGCCCAACTCCTGGATTGCCGCAACGCCGGACGGGATCGAATCGTGATGCCAGCCCGCTGTTTTCGAGAACACCAGGACGTTAAATTGCGCCGCCCGCGCGCAGAAGCAGGCAAAAACCAGGAAAGCCGTCATCAACACCTTCACGCACATCCTCCTCTGATTGAGCTTACTTGGTAACGCTATCACAAAAGCCGCTGTACCAACTCTGCGACATGTGAATATTCGCGAGACTTCCGTTAGGTTTTATCTGGCAGATTGTAGGAGGAATCTGACAAGCGTCACTACGGAGGATCTGAACATGGATACTGAATTGGTGATACGCGCTGTACAGCGCAAGCTGGGCCTCGAGGAAGATGGACGTCCCGGGCCGATTACTTGGGCCGCGATCTATTCCAAGATCGTCGGCGAAAACGTACCGCAGGAATTATCGGGGAATGTCGATGCGCGCAGCGAGGCCGTCATCCAGACCTTGCATCCCAGCGCCAGGCCGTATGCCCGGGCCCTCGTCAACAAGGCTGCATCGATCGGCATCGACATCAAGGTGATCAGCGGCCTGCGCACCTTTGCGGAGCAGGACAAGCTCTACGCGCAGGGGCGCACAACACCTGGCAAGAAGGTCACCAATGCCAAAGGCGGCCAATCAAACCATAATTACGGCATCGCGTTTGACGTCGGCGTGTTCGATGGGCCCAAATACCTGCCTAACTCGCCGAAGTACAAAGTCGTTGGCGGCATCGGGCAAGAGCTGGGGCTTGAATGGGGTGGAACCTGGACCTCTATAGTCGACCAGCCACATTTCCAGTTACGCCCTGACTGGGCGAGAAACGAATCGGAACGTGACATGCTGGCGAATTATTCCGGCGCCATGAGAATGGCCTGGACTACTACGCCTGATCGCTAATTGCAGCCGCAAAAACGCTTGGGCTTTGTGGCATCGCACACGCTGCCATCGAGCTGCTTCCAGAAAAAGACGGTGTCGACGCCATACGGCGAACGGACGTTGCCCGCGCGGAGGTAGCCTTGGCGGGCGAAAAATTCCTCGCCGGTTGCGGTGCTGTGAAGCTGCAGGGCTTTCACGCCCCAGCTGCAGGCTTGCTGTTCGACGCAGGCCAGCAAGGCTTTGCCGGCACCGCGCTGGCGCGCTTCGGGAAGCAGGTAGCACAGGGCGAGCTTGCCGGCGGCCGTCAGCAAGGCGACGCCAACGACATTGCCCTCTTCGACTGCAACCAGTGAATAATTGGTGGGCGAGGCAAACCAGGACGCTACCGTCTCGGGCGTCTTGTTGCCAAGCCAGGCGCCAAGAATGGCAGGATCATTTTTATGGTCAAGCACACAACATTCGGCGATTGAGCGTCGCAGCACCTCACAGGCAGCCGTGGCGTCTTTCGCTTCCGCGCGGCGAATTTCAAAACTCATGCGTGCTCACAGGTATTCAATAACCGGAATATACACCAGCGGCAAAAACCCCGTACGAGGCCGCGTGTGCCCAGGCTTATCCGGGGCCGATACTAAGCTTATAACGAATAAGTAGTTTCCTTTCGGCGCGAGATTCTAGACCATGCTTATCTGTTTTAACAATAGAGATTGCCATGACTTATAACAAATTCGCATTTGCACTCAGCGCCACCCTGGCCGCGGCCGCCCTTGGTTTTGCGCCAGTTGCATCGGCCAATGAAGTGACCCTGCTGAACGTGTCCTATGACGTGGCGCGTGAGCTGTACAAGGATATCAATCCGGCCTTCGCTGCTGCTTACAAGAAGAGCACCGGCGTGGACGTCACCATCAAGCAGTCGCACGGCGGCTCTTCGAAGCAGGCGCGCGCAGTGGCCGATGGCCTCGAAGCATCAGTCGTCACCATGAACCAGGCGAATGACATCGACATGCTGGCCGACCGTGGCCTGGTGGTGCAGGACTGGGCCAAGAAATTCCCGAACAATGCGGCGCCGGCCTACTCCACCATGGTCTATCTGGTGCGCAAGGGCAATCCGAAAGCGATCAAGGACTGGAGCGACCTGGCCAAGCCGGGCGTGGCCGTCGTGATCCCGAATCCGAAGACTGCCGGCAATGGCCGCTACACCTACCTGGCTGCGTGGGGCTCGGTGCTCAAGAAAGGCGGCAACGAAGCGCAGGCGCGCGAACTGGTGGGCAAGATCTTCAAGAACGTGCCGGTACTGGATGCTGGCGGCCGCGCTGCCACCACTACTTTCACCCAGCGCCAGATCGGCGACGTGCTGGTGACCTTCGAGAACGAAGTGAACCTGGTGCGCGCTGAATTCGGCGATAACTTCGAAGTGGTGTACCCATCGTCCTCGATCCTGGCGGAGTCGCCGGTTGCCGTGGTCGACAAGGTCGTGGACAAGAAAGGCATCCGCAAGGAAGCCACTGCCTACCTGAACTTCCTGTACTCGGATGCCGGCCAGGAGATCATCGCCAAGCACTACCTGCGCCCACGCTCGGACGCTGTATTCAAGAAGTACGCGGCCACCTTCAAGCCGATCTCGCTGTTCACCGTGGATGAAGTGTTCGGCGGCTGGCGCGCAGCGCAGAAGAAGCACTTCGACGACGGCGGCGAGTTCGACAAGATCTACAGCTCGAAGTAAGCCTTACGCTTTGGTCAGGCGCTCAATCTGCGCCTTCTTCTCGGCCATGTCATGGTCGGTATCATGGAACCGCGCCGCAATGGCGCGGAATTCCTCCTGCAGCCCGATGAATGCATCAATCATGTCGGGATCAAAGTGTTTCCCCTTGCCGTCAATGATGATCTGCACTGCCTTCTCATGCGGCATGCCGTCCTTGTAGACACGGCGGCTGATCAGGGCGTCGTACACGTCCGCCACCGCCATCAGGCGCGCCGAAACGGGAATCGCTTCGCCGGCCAAACCTTCCGGATAGCCTGAACCATCCCATTTCTCCTGGTGCGAATAAGCGATCTCTTTCGCAATCGACAGGAAGGCCATCGGTGTGCCCAGCGAACGTTCCGCGTGCTCGATGGCGGCACGGCCCAGCGTGGTGTGGGTCTTCATGATTTCGAATTCATGCGGCTCGAACTTGCCCGGCTTGAGCAGGATGCGGTCGGGGATGCCGACTTTGCCGATATCGTGCAGCGGGGCGGACTTGAACAGCAGGTTGATATAGCTGTCAGTCAGCACGGCGCTGAAGCGCGGGTGGTCTTTCAGGCGTTCGGCCAGAGCCTTCACGTAAAACTGGGTGCGCCGGATATGGTTGCCCGTTTCGGAATCGCGCGTTTCGGCCATCGATGCCATGGCGAGGATGGTGACGTCCTGGATCGCCACCACTTCGCGCGTGCGCTCGCGGACTTCCTGTTCCAGGAATTCGTTCTGGTCGCGCAGGAAGTCGGCATGCGCCTTGAGGGTCAGGTGGTTGCGCACGCGGGCGAGCGTGATTGCCGGGCTGATCGGCTTGGTGATGTAGTCTACGGCGCCCAGGTCGAGGCCCAGCTTTTCGTCTTCCACTTCCGATTTGGCGGTCAGGAAGATGATGGGGATATTGCGCGTGGAAGGGTTGGCTTTCAGGCGGCGGCATACTTCATAGCCATCCATTTCGGGCATCATCACGTCCAGCAGCACCACGTCGGGCGGCTGGCCGGTGGTGGCGATGCGCAAGGCCTTTTCGCCGCTGTTGGCGACCTTCACCTTATACAGGTCTTTCAGCAGGTCGTTCATCAGCACCAGGTTGTCGGGCGAATCATCGACCAGCAGCACGGTTTTTTTTGCGATCAGTTCCAGTTCCATCTCACTTTCCCTCCAGGCTTGCCATTGCTTCGTCCAGCGCCGCCAGCGCGGCTTCCAGGTCAAGGTTACCAATTCCGTTTGCTATACGGCGCCAGTGATCGGGCAAGGCGGCTTTGAACTGCGCCAGCTCCGCATCCCACAGGTCGGCTGCTTCCGAGTCGCTGTCGGCCAGCAAGTGGCGCAGGCGGCCAAGCGGGGGCGCCACGGCGGCCGATTGTGCGGCAGGTACGACCGGCACCAGCTCCGGGTGCATGGCCCCGCCGCGCATTTCCGTATCCACTGCACGCAGCGCGGCCAGCAGCGGGTCCAGTTCCACCAGCACCATCGCCAGCAGGCGCTCCAGGTCCTCGCGAGGAGCGCCTTGCTGGCAAGCCTGCTCCAACTCCTGCGCGGCCTCCTGCACGCTGCGCGCGCCGATATTGCCGGCCACGCCCTTCAAGGTATGCGCCAGGCGCTCCGGCGCCGTCGCATCGCCGCCCATCAGCGCCTGCACGAACATCGCAGCAAAATCCTGCTGGCCATCGCGGAACTTGACCAGCAGCCGGCGGTAAAGGTTTTCGTCGCCCATCGACGTCGCGAGCCCGGCCCGCACATCAACCATCGGCAGCGCAGGGAGCGGCGCAGGCTTGCCGGCGACAGCACTGGCGGTGGCGGCACGCGGGGCTGGCGCAGAGCCCATGGCGCCAGCCTGGCCCTCGCCCGGGCCCGGCCGCAGCCACCGCGCCAGCGTGGCGTACATTTCGGCCACATTGACCGGCTTCGCAATATGGTCCTGCATGCCGCTGGCGAGCACCTTCTCGCGGTCGCCGGCCATGGCGTTGGCCGTCATCGCGATAATCGGCAGCTTGTCGAGAGCTGGATTTGCGCGAATCTCGCGCGAGGCCTGGAAGCCATCCATCACCGGCATCTGGCAGTCCATCAGCACCCCGTCGAAGCGCGCGTCCCGCGCCAGGATATCCAGCGCTTCCTGCCCGTGGCGCGCCAGCACCGCTTCAATGCCGGCCTTGCCCAGCAAGTCGATCGCCAGTTCCTGGTTCATTTCGTTGTCTTCGACCAGCAGTACGCGCGTTCCCGACAGGCGCACCATGATTTCACCATGGTGCAGGTCGCGTTCGGCCGAGCGCCGGCCCTCCACCAGCACGCCCTTGCCCAGCGCCTCGCCGACCGCTTCCAGCAAGGCAGATGGCGTCACCGGCTTGGTCAGCACGGACTTGAGCCGGACCCGACGCTCCTCGGCATTGGTCAAGGCTTCCTCGCGGCCATAGGCGGTCACCATGATGACGGCCGGCAGCCTGCCTGCTTCCCCGGATTGCAGGCGGCGCACCGTCTCCACCCCGTCCATGGACGGCATCTTCCAATCCATCAGGATCAGGTCATAAGGCACGGCCTGCTTTTCTGCGCGCGCAGCCATTTCCAGCGCCTGCTGGCCGCTCAGCGCCACGTCTACCTCCAGCCCGAAAGAGCGTGCAACGCTGGAGAGGATCTCGCGCGCCGATGCGTTATCGTCCACCACCAGCACACGCACGCCGAGCAATTCGTCGGCGCGGAACATGCGCCGCGGTTTCGGATTGGCCTGCAAGCCAAAACGTGCAGTGAAGTGGAAGGTCGAGCCCTTGCCTTCTGCGCTTTCGACCCAAATGCGCCCGCCCATCAGTTCCAGCAGGTTTTTGCAGATCACCAATCCCAGCCCGGTGCCGCCGTATTTGCGGGTGGTGGAGGCGTCGGCCTGGCTGAATGACTGGAACAGCTTGGCGCTCTGCGCCTCGCTCATGCCGATGCCGGAGTCGCGCACCCAGAAGTGCAGCTCGACGCCTTCACCGTCCTGGGCCGACTGCTCGATGCCTACCACCACTTCGCCATGTTCGGTGAACTTGACCGCATTGTTGGCCAGGTTGACCAGCACCTGCCCGATGCGCAACGGGTCGCCAACCAGGCCGGTTGGCAGCTCCGGCGCCACCTGGAACAGCAGCTCCAGGCCCTTATCCTCGGCCTTGAAGCCGATCAGGTTGGCCAGGTTGTCGAGCACGTCGTCGAGGTCGAATTCAACCTGTTCCACCGTCATCTTGCCGGCCTCGATCTTCGAGAAGTCGAGGATGTCGTTGATGATGCCAAGCAGGTTCTCGCCCGCCCGCTGGACCTTCTCGACGTAGTTGCGCTGGCGCTTGTCGAGATTGGTCTGCAAGGCCAGGTGCGACATGCCGATGATGGCGTTCATCGGCGTGCGGATTTCATGGCTCATATTGGCCAGGAAATCGCTCTTGGCGCGCGTTGCGGCCTGCGCCTGCTCCTTGGCGATGCGCAGTTCATCCTCGGCAGCCTTTTGCGCGGTGATGTCCTGGTACACGCCATACATGAAGCGCGCCGTGCCATCCTCCTCGTCGCGCACCACGGTGCCCACCGCGTGCAGCCAGATGATGCGGCCGTCCAGCGGTCGCTTGTAGGCGTACACGGCATCGAATTTGTCGTAGGTGCCGTCAAGCGCCCCCTGCACCCGGGCCGCAACCCGCAGCGCGCCTTCGGGATCGGCCTCCACCACGCGCGCAAACCATTCATCCTGCAGGTTGTAGCGGCCATCGGGCCGTGGCGGTTCGCCCAGCAGGCGCGCGGCGCGTTCGGACTGCGTGTAGTACTCGGGGTCGCTGTAGTCCACCACCCAATAGCCGCAGTCGGTCATCTCCAGCGCGATATCGCCCAGGAAGTTGCTGCGCTTGATTTCCTCTTCCAGCGCCTTGCGCTCGGTGATGTCGCGGAACACCACCACCGAACCAACCTGTGCACCATCCTTGTACATCGGCCGGCCGGCATAGTCGACCGGGAAGGTGCTGCCGTCCTTGCGCTTCAATTGCTCACCGTCCTGCTGCCATTCAGCGCCGACCAGCTCACCTTCTTCGTAACCGAGCAAGGCCGGCGCCGCCGGATTGACGAAGGTGACGCGGCCGGCCAGGTCCAGGCCGACGATGCCGTCGCTGACGGCGCCCAGTACCAGCCGGCTGCGCTCTTCCAGTACCCGCGTGCGCTCGTTTCGCTCCAGGATTTCCATATTCATCGCGATCACCGGCAGCGCGCCATCGAGCAGCGACTGGGCCTGGTCGCCGTAAGGCTCGAGCGTCGCCAGCTCCAGCACACCCAGCAAGCGCTCATTGCGCAGCACAGGCACGATGGCGATGCTGGCAGGATCGGCTTCACCCAGCGCGGAGCCAATGCGGACATAGCCCGCCGGCGCCTGGCGCATGACGATCGGCTTGCGCTGGGATGCGCACTGCCCGACCAGCCCTTCGCCGAGCAGGAAGCGCTGCTGCGCCGCGGACCGGCCGCGCATCGCATAACCGGCCAGCAGCGACAGGCTGCCCTCTTCCGCGTCGTGCTGGTAGAAAGCGGCATGCCCGGCCTGCACCAGCGGCGCCAGCGACGCCAGCGTCCGCGTCGCCAGGTCTTGCGCGCTTTCGGCCGACTGCAGGTCGTTGCCGATCGCAGCCAGGTGGGTCTTGAGCCAGCGCTGCGCTTCCATCTTGCAGGCTTCTTCCTGCAGTACCTTGATCGAACGCGCCAGGCTTCCCATCTCGTTCGGGAAATCAGTCAGCGGCACTTCGGCACTCAGTTTGCCTTTTGCCAGCTGCTGCACGGCGCTGCGCAGGCGGTCCGAAGGCTGGCGCACCGAACGCCCTACCAGGTAGCTGAAAAGAATGCCCAGCACCAGGCTCAGTCCCAGCAAGCCGTAAGTAAGCTGCCTTTCATAGCGCGACAAGGCTTGCATTTCCTCGATCTGGTGGCGGGCACTGTCTTCCTTGATTTCGGCCAGCCGCGTCAAGGCATTGTTGGCGCGCAAAGCGTGCTCCTGGAACTTCGGATCGGTGACCACGGCGGCCGCCTGCTCCGCCTGGCCGGCACGCAGCAGGCGCAGCGCTTCGTCCACGCGCTGGCGATAGTCGGCGTAGGCCGTTTCAAACTCCGCCAGGTTCTTGCGGTTTTCCTCGCGGATGATGCGCGGGCGCAGCTCCTCCAAGGCGCGGTCCTGCCTGCGCTGGGCTTCCTCGATCATCGACATCGCGTAATCGCGGCCAGCCTTGTCGCGCGCCAGCAAGGCTTGCTGCAAGGCCCGTCCACGCTGGGCGAACTGGATCAGCGCGTCCTTGGCATCCGAGATGCCCAGTAAGTCGTTCTTGTAGATGCCGAGGATCTCGTCGTGCAAACGGGCCTGGGTGGTGACGTTGTGCAGCCCGAACGCCAGCGTGATCAACAGGCTGCCGCCAAAACCCAGCGCGAGTTTCCACGTCAGGCCCAGTTTTTCAAGTCGAGTCAGTAAGCGGGCCACACGTCCTCCCTACTCAGTCATATTAATTGCCAGCAGGTCGAGCGCTGACAGGAATTGTTCGTATGTCGCAGCATCCGGCGCCTGCAGCACCGCCAGTTCCACCGCCCCCAGCAGGCGGCCGCGCAACTGGACTGGCGCCAGCAGCAAGGCGCCCGCAGTCGCGCCGCCAAGCCCGGAGCGAATGCTCCATGCCGCGCCTGCGTCACTGGCGTCGACGATGCGCGGCTCGCGTTCCAGCGCACACTGTCCGAGCAAGCCTTCGCCCAGCGCCAGGCGGGCCGGCGGCGCCGAACTGGCGTAACTGGCGGCGAGCGCGAGGCCTTCGGCATCGGCCGTGTAGATCGTGCCTTGCATGGCGCCGAACAGCAGGTGGCATTGATCGAGGAAGGCAGCAAGGCGCGCTTGGCGGTCCGGCGCCTGCTGCATCTGCAGCGCCACCTGGGCCAGCTGCATCTTGCGCTCGGCGCGCAATTCCTGCTCCTGCGCCACGCGTTCGAGTTCGAGGTGGGCGCGATGTTGGGCGGCCTGGCTGCGCACGGCGCGCAGGCCGGCTGCAGCGAGCAGCACCACGACGGAAGCGGCCATGGCGGCGGCAGGCACGCCGCTGCCCGGCGGCACGCTCTGGCCCAGGTCTTCCAGCACTACGAGCCGCCAGTCGCCGGAAGGATCGTGCCAATCCACGGCAGCGGAAGCCACCGCATAGCGCCGCCCTTCGCCCTGCACCATGCCCGGCGCAAGGCTAAGCGGCAGCGGACGCGGATCCGTCCCGTCGAACAGCTTGCCGAACTGGCGCACGGCCCGGATTTCCGCCACCCTGGCTGGCGTGACCGCGCCCGCCAGCATGCCGCGCCATTCATGCCGGCTGCTGGCAAATACCACGCCTTGCGGCGACAACAGGATGGCGGCCTGGCCGCTGCGCGCCAGCAGGCGCTCCAGCTTGTCCATGGCGGTGCGCGCCACGACCACACCGACCGGATCGCCGCTGCGCGCCATGCCGGCGTAGACAGGCGCCGCGAAATACAAGGCATGGTCGCCACGCGCCAGGCTGACGGCGGCGTAGATATTGTTCCGCCCGGCCATGGCTTCCTTGTAATAAGGCCGGAAGCGCACATCGATGCCGGTCGACGGTTTTCCGCTATCGTCCCAGGACGATTTGACGAAGCCATCCCGGCCGACCACGAATAAACCCTGGATCTGCTGGCTGCGGCCGACGTTTTCCAATAAGGCCGATATTTTCGGCTGGTTGGCCGGAATTGCTTCGGTACTTTCTTTTTTGATATCCGGCTCAATCAATCCGAGCAGGGAAATCGCGCCCATCAAATTACTGTCCAGGGTTAATGACATGGCAGCAATGGCATCGCGCTGGACATCAATATTCAATAATTCCAGCCTTCCCCGTTCCAGGTTGGCACGGTAAATGCTGCCGGCCAGCAAGGCCGCTGCCACGGCCAATAAGGCGACCACAGTCCAGGCACGCAAAGAATGTTTTGCTATTCTCTCAATTACCAACATGGCAAATTTCAAGAAGGAAATATTATCTAATAACAATACCAGCATTCCCGTCGCGTGTGCCGCACGCTTTCGATTTTATTGTTGAGTTGCGCATGATTGACGTTTGCTGGACGAGTTAACCCGTAAGTGATATTGTCCGTATTTAGAATATTGCCCCTAATCTAGCAATATTCCGCCCCGAACGAACGCATCAAACCAGACATGTTCAAGAAAATAACCGCAGCCCTGCTGATGTCGATCTCCGCAGCCGCGTTTGCCGTGCCTTTGGGCTCGCAATCCGTGCTTGTCGTTGAGGATGAGACTGGCAAAGTGCTGGTCGAGAAAAACGCCACCGCCGTGGTTCCGATCGCCTCCCTGACTAAATTGATGACCGCAATGGTCGTGCTCGACTCCAAGCTTGATATGGACGAGCAGATCAGCATCGACAAAGACGATGTCGATACGCTCAAGCACAGCACCTCCCGCGTGCCGGTCGGCGCCACCATTTCGCGCCGCGACGTGCTGCAGCTGGCGCTGATGTCCTCCGATAACCGCGCTGCCGCTGCGCTGGCCCGCACCTTCCCGGGCGGCCCGGCTGCTTTCACCGCAGCGGTGCACGCCAAGATCCAGCAGCTTGGCATGACCAGCACCCGGATCGACGAGCCGACCGGCCTTTCGCCTAACAATACATCGAATGCGGCCGACCTGGTGAAAATGGCTGCGGCCGCCGCCCAGTATCCTGAGATCCGCCGTATCACCACCGATACCGAGGAAGCGATCAATATGAAAGGGCGCATGGTGCAATACCACAACACCAACCGCCTGGTCGGCGCCAAGGGCTGGGATATCGGCCTGTCCAAGACCGGCTATACCGAAGAAGCGGGCCGCTGCCTGATCATGCGCATCACGGAAGCCGGCCGCGCAGCCACCCTGGTGCTGTTGAACGCCGGGGGCAATTCAACGCGCCTGATGGATGCGCTGAACATCCGCCGCCTGCTGGCGGGCGACAACGCTCCCCAAGTGATGAAAGCATCCAGCCCGCGCAAGAAAGCCGTGCGCACAACGGAACGCCGTCGCCGCCGCATGTAACATCCTGACGGGGTTCGCTGCCGAGAGGCGCCATGAACCTGCTGCGCAAGCTGCGTTTTGCACGCCGCCTGGCGATCCTCGTGGGGATCTTCGCCGGCGGCTTCCTGCTTTACGGGTTCTGGTCCTTCCGCACGCTCGATGAATTGCGCGTCAACGGCCCGCTGTATGCGGAGGTCATCCAGGGCAAGGACCTGATTGCTGATGTGCTGCCGCCGCCGCTGTACATCATTGAGTCCTTCCTGGTGGCGCAGCAATTGGCTGCAGCGAGCAGCCAGGTCGAGCGCGCGCAATTGGCGCAACGGCTGCGCACTTTGCATGCGCAGCAGGTGGCGCGCGTCCATTACTGGCAGGGTCGCCCAATCGATGGCAGCCTCGCGGAATCGCTCAAGCAGGCGAACATCCAGGCGACTGCCTTTTACAACGAAGCTTTTGGCCAACTGGTGCCCGCGCTCGAGCTGGGCGACCGGCCGCGCGCCGAACATGCGCTGGCGAAGATGCAGCGCCACTACGACTTGCACCGGCAAGTGGTGGACGACCTGGTGAACCTGGCGGCGAGCCGCGCGCGCTTTACCGAAAGCCAGGCGGCCGACCGCATTCGCTTCGACAGCGCGTTGATGCTGGCGATCCTGGCGGCCTCGCTGATAATTGCCAGCGGCATGGCATGGCTGGTGAGCCGCAGCATCACGCAGCCGCTGGCGCAAGCGCTGCTCATTGCACAGCGCGTGCGCAGCGGCGACCTTGCCTCCCCTGCTCCGCAGCCCTGTCACGACGAAACGGGCGAGCTGCTGGCCTCCCTGCACGCGCTGCAGCAAAGCCTGGCTGCGGCAGCGGCGGCACGCAGCGAATCGGAACGCAAGCGGCATTGCATGCGCCAGTTGCTGGACCGCCTGTTGAACAGCGCCGGCATGCTGGTGCTGGGACTCGGGCACGAAGGCGAAGTGCTGATCTTCAACGAGACTGCAGCCCAGGTCACAGGCTGCAGCCGCGACAGCGTGCTGGGACGCGTATGGCGCGACCTGCCCCTGCTGCCCATGTCCGCGGTATCGCAATGGCCGGAAGGCGGGCATGCGGAACAGTTCCGCGCCATGCCGGCCAGCCATGAACACTTGCTACGGACCGCATCGGGCGATGAGCGCCGCATCGCCTGGCATCACAGCGCGCTGGAAGAAGGCGAAATCGCCTTGATCAGTTTCGGCGTTGACGTCACTGAACTGCGCCAGGCCGAGCGCGCGATAGCAGCCGCCCAAGAGGCAACGGACTACGCCAACCGCAGCAAGAGCGCCTTCCTGGCCAATATGGGCCACGAAATCCGCACGCCGCTGAATGCCATCATCGGCCTGACCGAACTGGCCCTGCGCGGGCCGCTCGATCCCCGCCAGCGCAGCTACCTCGAACAAGTCGATGGCGCAGCGGCCAGCCTGATGACGATGTTCAATGACATCCTCGACTTCTCGCGCATCGAAGCGGGCAAGCTCCACATGGAAGACTGCGTGTTCAGCGCGCGCCTCGCGGCGGAACAGGCTTGCGCCGAATGGCAGGCGGCCGCCCAGGCCAAAGGCCTGCAGCTCGAGTGCACGGTGGAGGCGGGGCTGCAGGAGGAAATGGTAGGCGACGCTGCTCGCCTGCAGCAATTGCTGCAGCATTTGCTGGCGCATTCGGTGAAGTTCACGGAACGGGGCAAGGTGCAGTTGCAGTTGCGGCGCGAAGACGCCGGCGGCGAGGACGGCACGGTGCTGCGCTGGGAAGTGCGCGATACCGGTGCGGCGCGCGATGCGGCCGTCCAGCTTTACGAACCTGTGGGGCCGGGCGATTCGGCGGCAGGCCTGGGCCTGTCCGTGGCGCGCCAGCTGGCGGCAATGATGGGCGGCCACCTGCTGCTCGAGAGCGACCCGGCCGAAGGAAACCGTTTCGTCTTCACCGCCTTGTTCCGCCATCCGCTGCCCGGCGCTGTCGCTTGCGCCGAAGCGCAGGGCGCAGCGCAGGCGGCCTTCCCCGCTCTGGCTGGCCTTGGCGTCGACATGGCTGGCGCACTGGCTCGCTTGCATGGCAACCGCTCCCAGTTGCGCAAGATGCTGGGACAATTCCTGCAGGGCCAGGCGGCGCTGCACGTGGCCATTGGCGATGCGGTGGCGCTGGGCGACCGCCAGCGCGCGCAACGGCTGGCCTACACGCTGGCCAGCCTTTCGGCCCAGTTGGGCATGGAGGATTTGCGCCACGCTGCGGCAGGCGTCGTTAACGCCCTGCGCGCCGCTGCCGATGCAGCGCCGGCGCTGGCGCTGCTGGCGCCTGCCCTGGATGCGGTGCTGCAGGCGATCCACGCCGACCTGCAGGCAGCCGATGAATCAGGCGAGCAGGCTGCGTAGGCCGCTGGTGCGTTCGGTACGGCGCCGGATCGCATCCGGCAGCACGCCCGGATTCGGCGTCAGCAGCGTAAAGCGCTGGCGCGCGCGCGTGATGCCGGTATAGACCAGCTCACGCGCCAGTACGCTGGGCGCTTCGCGCGGCAGCACCAGGACCGTGTGGCTGAATTCCGAGCCCTGGGATTTGTGCACCGTCATGGCGAATGCCGTTTCCACGTTGCGCAAGCGCGTCGCCAGCACACTGCGCACCTTGCCGCCATCCGAAAAATACACGCGCAGGGAACCGGACCGCGCGGGATCGGGCAGCACCAGGCCGATGTCGCCGTTGTACACTCCGGTAGCATAGTCGTTGCGGGTCACCATGACCGGGCGGCCCACGTACCAGTCGCCACGCCGCTTCAGCAGCCCATGCTCTTCAAGGCGCTGCGCAATGCTCTCATTCAGGCCCGATACGCCCCACTCGCCTTCGCGCACTGCGCACAACAGGCGAAAACCTTCGAAGGCTGACAACACGCTGGCGGCCCAGGCGTCGTGGCCGGCCGCACTGGCATCCTGCCTGACCATTTCCAGGAAAGGCCGGTAACCCTCGACCGCCAGCCGCAGCATGTCTTCCTGCTGCGCCGCCTCGTTCCAATGCAGCTGTCCTCCGCTGTCGGCGCGCAGCACGGCGCGCGCAGCCTCGGCATCGCCATTGTTGACGGCAATTGCCAACTGCCCGATCGGGCCGCCGAAACGGCGGCTTTGGCGCAGCATGACGGTTTGCTGCGCCAGCGCGCCTGCGTTGCCGAGGAATTCCGGCGGGATGACCTGGCCGGATGCCGCTTCCACAAAGGCGGCAGTGGCAGCGCTGTAGCCGCCTGCCTGCGCGTCATGGCACAAGTCGCCCAGCACGGAGCCCGCTTCTACGGACGCCAGCTGGTCTTTGTCGCCCAGCAGGATCAGGCGCGCACCGGGCGGCAAAGCATCCAGCAGGGCCGCCATCATTTCCAGGTGAACCATCGATGCTTCGTCGACGATCAGCACGTCCACGTCGAGCGGATTGCCAGCATTGTGGCGGAAAGCCCGCGTGTCCGGGCGCGCGCCCAGCAGCGAATGCAGGGTGCGGGCGCCCCCCATGCGCTCGGCAAGTTCGCGCAGCGGCAAGGCCGCTTGAAGGCTTTGTTCCAGGTCCTCCAGCGCGCTGTCGATGGCTTGCTTCAGGCGTGCAGCTGCTTTGCCGGTAGGCGCAGCCAGCGCCACGCGCAGCTGGCCGGCATGCTCGCCTTCCATCGCAAACAGCAGTGCCAGCAGGCGGGCTACCGTATAGGTCTTGCCGGTGCCGGGGCCGCCGGTAATGACTGCCAGGCCGCCGCGCGTGGCAACCGCGCAGGCGATTTTTTGCCAGTCCACACCGCCCTCGCGCGTTGCATGCGTGAACAGGCGGTCCAGCCATTCACGCACCAGTGCTGGCTCGGAAAAATGGGGACGTACCCCATTTTCGCCCGAAAATGGGGTACGTCCCCATTTTTCCGAGCCAGTGCGCGCGCGCACGGCATCGGCAACGGTGTTTTCGTCTGACCAATAGCGGCGCAGGTACAGGCGTCCGCCGGCCAGCACCAATGGCTGGCCCTTGTCGGCACCACCCGGCCAGGACAGTACCTGGGGGCAGGATTGCAGGAACTCGTGCCAGGCCGCCAGCCCTTGCGGCAAATCACCCGCTTCTGCGCACAGGCTCTGCCAGTCTTCTTCGCCCCATCCCAGCATGGCCGAGGGATCGCCGGCCAGCGCCGACAACTGCAGGCAACTGTGGCCGCGGCCTTCGAGCTCGGACAGCAGCAGGCATGCCAGCGCCAACGGCGTGCCGGCTGCCTGGCTGCCGTCAGGAACGAGCGACGTCACGAAGCGCGCAAACACGGGTCCCAGCCGGCGCTGCATGCCGCCTTCGGCCAGCATATCGATATGTTCGTAAAAACTCATTGGCAAAGCCCGTCCAGTCCATCCAGCAGTTCCGCGTCGGGCGGCAGCAGGTAGCAGCCGCGCGTCTGCTCGTTGCCGACGCCGCGCAGGAAGTAGAAGATTGCGCCGCCCAGCTGCGTGGCCGGGTCGTAGCCATCGCCCAGGCGCGTGCGCAGCAGCCGGTGCAAGGCCAGCATATAAATCGCACCCTGCACGTCGTAGCGGTGCGCCGCCATGCCATGCGCCAGCGCTGCCTTGTGGTAGGCCGCGTCACTGCCGCCCAGCGCGTTCGATTTGTAGTCCAGTACCCAGTAGCGGCCCTGATATTCGAACACCAGGTCGCAGAAGCCCTTCAGCATGCCGTGCAGCTCACGCTGCGGCAAGCCGGGGCGCGCAATGCCATCCAGCAGGTGCTGGCGGCACAGGCGGTCCAGCTTGCCCGTGTCCAGGCGTTCGCTCGGGAACCAGAACTCCATCTCCGGCAGCAGCTGCCCGATGGCGTCCAGCGCACCGCCCAGCGGGGGCAGCTCGGTGGTGGCGATCGCCCGCAGCCATTCCAGCGTATCGGCTTCGCGATGGCCCCAGCCTGCACGCTTGATCTGGCGTGCGGCGCGTTCGGCATAGTGTTCCTGGTGGATCGAGGCAAAACCGTCGCGCGCCAGCGCTTCGAGCTGGTCGTGCAGGAAGTTGCCGGGCACGGAGCCGCGCGGGAAGCGGTGCCAGGCAGTATCCTCGATGCGCAGCAGCGCCCCCTCTTCCTCGTCTTCGAGCAGCGTTTCCTGCGAGGCGTGCATGGGCGCAGGCAGCGGTTCGCTGCCGCTGCGCCTTGCCAGCGAAGTGAAGCTGCCGACCGACCAGTCGCGCTCGAAGTGGCCCTGGTAAGCCAGCGGCGCTTCCAGCGGGGGGCGCTCGATGGCGCGCGCCAGTCGGGTCACCGGCACGGAGGGTGCCAGCAAAGCGATGGATATGGCGTCGCAGTCGCCGCGCAATTGCTGCCAGCTTTCCAGCAATTGGCCGGCGGGCAGCGGTTCGCCGCCAGTCAGCAGGTAACCGAGGGCCGAGTCGTGCAGCGTGTTTTCATCCTTCCTGCGTGCCGGCAGGGCGGCAACGCCGAGCCAAAGGAAATGCCGGGCGCGCGTCAGCGCGACATAAAGCAGCCGCAGGTCTTCCTCGATGCGCGCAGCTTCCGCGGCCAACTGGCCTTCTTCGGACAGGCGCATGTCAAGGCGGCGTCGGCCCCCCTCATCGGTGTATTCGAAGAAAGTGCGGTTACGCTTGTCAACCTTGCGCACCGTGACGGCAAACGGCAAGTAGACCAGCGGGTATTCCAGGCCCTTGGACTTGTGCACGGTGACGACCTTGACCAGCTCCGCATCCGATTCCAACCGCAGCACCCGTTCCTCGCCGCCATCCGTCTCCTCGTCGATCTGTTCCGCCAGCCAGCGTATCAGGGCTTGCTCGCCTTCCAGCTGGCGGCTGGCCTGCTGCAGCAGTTCGGCCAGGTGCAGCAGGTTGGTCAGGCTGCGTTCACCGCCCGGCCGCGCCAGCAACTGCGCTGGCAAGCCAAGGTCGTGGATGAAGCGGCGCAGCATGGCCAGCACGCCCTGGCGCTGCCATACCACATGCAATTCCTTGAGCTGTTCCACGCGCCGCTCCCAAGCCAGTTCATCGGCCGAGAACTGGGCCAGTTCGGCCAGCGGCAGGTTGGCGGTGCGGGTGGCGAAAGCGGTGCGCGCCAGTTGCCCGTCGAGCGGGTTGGCCACCGCCGACAGCCAGCGCAGCATGTCCGCTGCTTCGTCGCTGGCAAGCACCGAGTCCTTGTCGGACAGGTAGACGCTTGGCACCAGGCGGCGCTGCAGGGAACGGCGCACGGCGGCCGCTTCACGGCGATCGCGCACGAGGATGGCGATATCAGCCGGTTGCAGCCGCTTGAAGCCTTCTTCACCCTGGAAGCCGGTCGCTGGGTCATTGAGCAGGCAGGCGATATGCTCGGCGCACTGCTCCGCAAAGTATTCGCGGTAGGCATCGGCCCCCAGTTGTTCCATCGTGCAGCCGGCAGTCAGTGCCTGGATATCGCCGGCCGGGCCAACCAGGCGCTCCGGGCGGCCGCGCGCGCCCACCGCGTCGAACGGCAGCGGGTTGCCTTTCTCTGTCCGGAAGCGGAAAGCGCCCCGTGCAAAGCCGCCCTGCCCAGCCACGCCCTCTGCATGCAAGAACACCTGGTTGACTGCCGCCACCACCTGCGCAGTGGAACGGAAGTTGGTGCCAAGCTGGTAATGACGCCCTTCGGTGGCGCGCCGCGCATCAAGGTAGCTGTGGATGTCGGCGCCGCGGAAACCATAAATCGACTGCTTCGGGTCGCCGATCAGGAACAGCCCGAGTTCCGGGTCGTTGGCCGCAACCTGGTACAGCAGGTTGAAGATCCGGTACTGGCTTGGCGCAGTATCCTGGAATTCGTCGACCATCGCGACCGGGAATTGCGTGACGATGCGCTGGCGCAGTGCCGCGCCGTTGGCGCCTTCCAGCGCGCTGCGCAGGCGTTCCAGCATGTCGGCAAAGCCGAACAGGCGCTGCTGGCGTTTCAATTCTTCCATGCGCGCGGCGATCGTTGCCGCGGCGTGGCGCAGGATATGGTGGCGCAAGGGTTCGATCGCGTCCAGCGCACGCCGCAGCGGCGCAACCTCGTCAAAGTCAGCCGGGATGTCGGGCGCGAAGCCTTTGGCGCAAGCGTCGATCAAGCCGGCCGACGTCAGGCGCATCCACGGCGTGGCGTTCATGTCTGGTTCGGCCAGCGCAGGATCGTTGGCCCAATCGCGCAGGGCGGCAAACCATTTGGCAACCGAGTCGGCACGCAGCTTGGTGCCGTTGAAGCACTTCGGGTTCGCGTCACGCTGGGCCGCAATCCAGCCTTCCATGCGGTCGGCGCGCTCGACCCAGCCCCGCTTCAAGCCAGCCAGCGCCGCCTGCTGCTCGTGCTGGACACGGCCTATCATTACGCCCAGCGGCTCTCGGCTGGCCAGTTCGCCGGCATCCGGACGGCGCGCCAGGTCGCGCACACTGCGCCCCAGCGTCGATACGTCGCGGCAGGCGGAGAGCAGCACGCGCAAGGCCTGCTCGCCCAGAGGATAGACTTGCTGGCGCCAGTAATCGTGCACCGCGTCCTCGTACAGCGCTGCCTCGTCGCTAAGCAGTTCTTCATCGAACAGGTTGCCGCTGTCGAAAGCGTGCTCGCGCAGCATGCGCTGGCACCAGGCATCGATGGTAAAGATCGCCGCCTCGTCCATCGTTTCGGCTGCCAGCTGCAGGCGATAGGCAGCCTGCTGGCGCGCCGCCTGGCCGGGCAGTTCTTCCAGCAGCGCGTCCAGGTAGGAATCGGGGGCCAGCGTCGCTTCGGCGCGGAAGTATGCCGCCGTTTCAACCAGCCGTTCGCGCACACGGTTGGACAGTTCACGGGTGGCAGCCCGGGTGAAGGTCATCACCAGGATCTCGTTCGGCATCAGCGGCCGGCGGTAGGCATTCTCGCCCCCATGTCCCAGCACCAGGCGCACATACAGTGCCGCGATGGTCCAGGTCTTGCCGGTACCGGCGCTGGCCTCGATCAGGCGCGAACCATGCAGCGGGAAGTCGAGCGGGTTCAGTGCGATGCTCATTCCCCGCCCTCCTCGCCGCCCTCGATCGGCTGCACCGTGACCGATTGCGCCAGCCAGTCCGCCAGGGGCTGGTACAGCGCGCGGCTATGATCCGCAAAGCCCGGCTCACCGGCCAGTGCCGCGAAGTCCGGCCACAGGCGGGCCAGGCAGGGGTCTTCATTTTCGCCCGGCAGCTCGAAGCCGCCGTCGTAGGTGCTGCGCGGGTCGCCCTCCGTCACCAGCGCGAGACCAGTCTTGCAGGCCACAGGCAAAGGCCGGTCCATGCCAGCCCGCCACAGTTCGACAATGCGGTGGAGCGCCGCAAACGCGGCCCGCTGCTCAAGCGGCGCCATAATGACGATGGCATCGCGCGCCACCAGGAAACCGGTCACCGGCAGGCCCTGCGCGGCGGCTGCCAGCTGGCGCAGCCACATAGGAATCAGCTTTTCGCCGCGCGGCGCTCCGGATTTGTCGCACACACGGGACGACATTTGCATCAGCCAGACCGTCGCGCCCTCGGCCTCATGCAGCTGGTCGATCCAGTCTTCCAGCACCAGCCCGGCCAGCTCAAGGTGGAGCGCCAGCTTGGGGGCTTCATGCCGGTAGGCGCCGCGCAAGGACAGCCACGCCGTACGGACCGGCACCAGTTCTTCCACCAGTTCTTCGAGCACACGGTCGCCGATCAATCCTATCGGCAGTACGCCCTGGCGCCGCAGTCGCTGGCCACGCTCCTGCAGGGTGGCCCGGACGTCGTCCGCGACTTCCATTTCGCCGCCATCGGCCAGCATCGCGTCTTCCAGGGTATAGCGTTCGAGGCCATCGAGCTGGAACGGTTCCTCGTCCTCGCCCACCATGGCCGATTCGGCAAAATACACGCCAAGGCGCTGGCGGAAAAAATGCCGCACCGGCTGGCGCAGGAAGGCCGCCAGCGTGGAGAGCCTCAGCCGGAAGGTTTCCTCCACTTCATAAGGCGGCAACTCGCTGTTGCTGGTGTCTTCACTGCTGGCGTCATGTGCCGCGCGCCATTCGCCGGCAAAGGTCAGCAAGCCGCCGCGTTCGAAATAGGCACGGCTGAAAGGCTGCAAGGCGTGCAAGGTGGTGCGGGCGGCAAGGTCCAGGTTCCAGCCCGCTTTCAGGTAATCGCGCAGCTGTGCCACCAGCACCGATGGCGGCTGCTCGCTGTTGTCGCGCACATTGCGGCCGACCCAGCTCACGTACAGCTTGTCGCGCGCTGCCAGCACGGCTTCCAGCATCAGGTAACGGTCGTCATCGCGGCGCGAACGGTCGCCGGGGCGCGCCATGCCGGGCAAGGCCAGCAAGTCGAAGTCGGCGCGGCTGGCGCGGCGCGGGAAATCGCCATCGTTCATGCCCAGCAGGCACACCACGCGGAACGGCACGGCGCGCATCGGCATCAGGGTACAGAAGGTCACGCCGCCGGAGACGAACTGGTGCTCCAGCGACGGTTCATCCAGGCCGCCCATCCACGCTTCGCGCAAGGTAGCCAGCGGAACTTCCTCGTCAAAGCCGGCGTCTTCACAGGTCTCCAGCCATTTGTCCAGCGCGTCGTCCAGGCGCGCCAGCGTCAGGCGGTCGGCCTCGTCGCGGTCGCTGAAGAAGCCGGCCAGCAGCAGGCGCGCCTGCTCTGCCCAGTCGGCAGGACGGCGCGCCACGCCCAGGTGCTCGCGCCAGGCCAGCAAAGCCTCGATCAATTGTGCCAGCGAGCCGGCCAGGGCGGCGTCCAGCCCGCCAACTTCCGAATACGGTTCGATGCCGGCATAAGCGTCGCCATTGCCGGCGGCATAGCCAAGCAGCATGCGGCGCACGCCGAACATCCAGGCATTCTGCTCGCCGGCCGGCGCCAGGCCCAGGCCCGCGCGGTGTTCGGCATCCAGGCCCCAGCGCACGCCGGCACCTTCGATCCATTGGCCCAGGGTGGGCAAATCGTCTTCCGCCAGGCCGAAGCGCCGCGCCAGTGCCGGGACGTCCAGCAGGTCACGCACTTCGCTCTGGCGGCAGCGCTGCTGCGGCAGGCGCAGCAGCCATTCCAGTGCCACCAGCAGCGGATTGACGCTGCGGTCGTTGACGTCGCCGATTTCGTGCGGGATGAAGCGCGGGTCGTGGCGGCGGTGCTGGCCGAACACGGCACGGATCGAAGCGGTGAAGACATCGATATCGGGCACCATCACGACGACGTCGCGCGGACGCAGCGAGGGTTCGGCAGCGAACATGGCCAGCAACTGGTCGTGCAGTATTTCGACTTCGCGCTGCACGCTGTGCGCCACATGGAATTCGATCGAGCGGTCGCTGTCATCCGGTGGGACATGGGGATGCTCGGCCAGCGGCAGCATGTCGCGCACAGCGGCCTGCACTTGCGCCAGCAGCGTTTCGCCCTCCTCGTCGCTGAAAAGATCCACGCGCAGCTTGTCGTCGCGTCCTTCCAGGTCGCTGGCGGTGTCGAATTCGTCCAGCATGCGGATATAATCGCGCCCTTGGCGCCCCCAGCTCGCCAGCAGCGGATGGCTGTGCGCATGCAGCGCTTCCAACGGCACTGCGGACAGGTCGATGTCCTTGCGCGAGGCGTGGCGATGGCGCGCCGCGCGCAGCAGGTCGCGGCCTTCGATGATGTCGCCCCAGTAGTAGCGGCATGGATTAGGCACTGCGATCACAACCTGGGTGAAGCGCGCCAGCGAAGCCATGGCCTGCAAGGTCTGGTAAGGCAGTGCCGACACGCCGAACAGCACGATACGGCGCGGCAGGCGGCCCAGCGGCGTATCGCCGCGCTGCACCGCCGCCACGAAGGCGGCGTGCACGCTGGCGCGTCCCAGGCCGCGTTCTTCTTCCGGCACGCTGGCCGCCACTGCCCGCCACAACTCTGCCTGCCAGCGCTGGTCGGCTGCCAGCGGCACGGCCTCGCCGCGCGCATTGCGCAGCTGGTCGCGGCCGGCGGCCCAGTCTTCCAGCCAGTCGGCGCGGTACACCTGGTACTGGTCGAACAAGTCGGCCAGGCGCTCAGCGAGCTGCAAGCGGCGCTCAGGATCGCCATCGCGCAGGAAATGACGCAGCGGTGCAAAGGCTTCCTGCACCAGCAACTGGGGCAACAGGCGCATCAGGCGCCAGGTCAATGGGCCTTTGTCAAAGGCGGAAATGGGCGGCACGCGCGCGTGGCCAAGCATGCCCCGGTAGATTTCCCACAGCAGCCGCGCCGGCAGCGCAACGCGAGTGGCGCCGCACAGGCCCGTTTCCTCGGCCAGCGCGATTTTCAGCCATTCGGCCACGCCATTCGACTGCACCAGGAAGATCTCCTGCTCCAGCGGCGCCAGCGGCTGGCCACGCAGCCACTGGAACACGGCGCTGCGCAGCTCTTCGAGCTGATTGCCGTGCAAAATCAGCAGGCCTGGAGTAATCGGTTGAGCCATGTCTCAAAAAGGAAAGCCGGGAGCGCCATTATATGTTCCTTGACAGCACCTGGGAATGCTCAAAAAATACCGTTTCCCCCCGCGAGAAACTAAAGTGAAAATGCCTTACCCACGCCAGCGAACCCTGAATGCAAGCGCATTCCTGCCACTGATATGCTTTGCGGGGGCCGTCCTTGCCGCACCACCAGAGGTAGCAAAGTCCATTGCAGCCCGGCCAGAGTTTGCAATCCAGCCTGGCGCCGGCCTGCTGAAAAGCCTGGAGAACCTGCCATCAAGCCGGCTGGCGAGCATGCCTCACCCCCTCACTTATCGCCTGGCATTCCACGAGGACCTCGGGGGCGGAGCAGATGGGGATTACGAATACACCCGCCGGATCGAAAGCGCTACAGGCGGATATATCAAAGTCATCGACAACTTTTCGCTGAACACCCGCAGTGCCGAGCGCAATGGCAAAGTCGAAAGCTGGCAGCAAACCAGATCGGGGACATCTTATCATTTGCTGGGTGGGTTGCTTCCCATAGAGCGCAAGGGAGTGGACACGCGCACATGGTGTTCAATGAACGGATGCATCAATGCCAATCTGTGGGCGGCAGATGATGGGACCCCTCTTCCTTTTGTATTCCACGCAACCGAGGTCCGCGGGGCGGAGCAGGTGGTGCTGCCGCCTCGGACGGGAAGCAGATTTGCCTTGTCATACAAAGTCAAGCAGGTCAATAGCGATCCCGATCCATCGGGAAGCGACGTCAAGCTTGCTTGCACTGTCGGCGCCAAAATCCCTGCGAGCACACTGCATGCGGCCTTGCACGGCGAGGCAACGGCCCTTCAATGCACGCTTTCGGAACGTTATGCGGCGAGCGGCAAAGTCACGCATGAACAAGTCAAAGATTACTACCTCAGCGATTTCGGGATCTTCCTCTCGGTGCTGCGCGGGCTGGAGGGCATCCCGGCCAATGAAGGCAAGCCGATCCCCGCCACGGGCGAACGGATCAACTACAATTTCGGAACTGCCAAAGCGCCGGATTACGTGGGACGCGTGTACTCGGAAGTTTCGTTGACAAGCGAGGAAATTACCCCGGCACGTTGATATTCATTTCCTGCGCAATGTGTTCGCGCAGACGCTCCAGCAAAGGCTGCATCTGACTGACAATCGAGCGCGCGCGGTCAATGCCGTCGGCCGGCGTCATTTTTTCCAGCGCCAGGCACAAGTCCGCAAAACTCATGGCGCCCACCGCACGCGCTGAAGACTTGATGCGGTGGCCCAGTTCCGACAGGCGCACGATATCGCCAGCCTCCAGCGCCACCTGCACTTCGCGCAAACCATCCTGCGCCGAATCGATGAACATATTCGCGTACTTGCGCATCTTTTCGGGCTTATTGCCGAACGTCTGGGCCAGGGCGCGCAGGTCGAACAGCTCGGACTCGCCATTGCCACTCGCATCAGCTTCGGCCTCCGGTTCGGCGACCGGTTCGGGCATTGGCGCCGGCGCGGCCTGCGGCACGGGCTGGCCAGGCGTGGTGGTGGTGCGCACCTGCGCCATGCGGCCTTCGGCCGCGCGTTGGCTCATCCACTTGGACAGCACCGAGAACAGCAGGTTCGGCGCAATCGGCTTGGTCACGAATTCGTCCATG
>JBCNOP010000047.1:0-28072 GCA_039593775.1 Pseudoduganella sp. | reverse complement strand
GCTGGATCTCCGGCACGAACTGCACTGCGCTGGCGCCGCTGCCGATCACCGCTACGCGCTTGCCGCGCAAATCGATGCTGTGGTCCCACTGCGCGGAATGGAAGGATTGGCCGCGGAAACGCTCGGCACTGGGGAATTTCGGCACGCTGGGCCGGCCCAGCAAGCCGATGGCGAAGATCACCGCGCGTGCGCTCATTTCGCCCTTGCTGGTCGCAATACGCCAGCGGCCAGCGGCTTCGTCGAACTGCGCCGACCGCAGCGCCGTGCCGAGGCGCAGGTGCCGCTCCAGGTCGAATTCGTGCACCACGCGCTGGGTGTATTCGAGCAGTTCGTCCTGGCGCGGGAAAAGGCGGCTCCAGTGCGCGTTTTGCGCGAAGGAGAAGGAATAAAGGTGGCTTGGGATATCGCATGCAGCGCCGGGATAGGTGTTGGCGCGCCAGGTGCCGCCGAACACTTCATCCTTTTCCAGCATGACGAAATTATCGATGCCGGCTTCCTTCAGCTTGATGGCGCTGCAGATGCCGCCAAAACCGCTGCCCACGATCACCACGTCGTAATCCATTGCCGCCTCCTGGAGGGATTGGCAGACTATAATTTTGCATTAATAACAAGTCAATATGGAGGCGCGGATGTTCTTCTTGTATGCCTTGGGCGGCGCGGCACTGGCACTTGCGGCTGCAGACCGGCTTCTGCCTGGGCCGTTGGCGCGGGCCTCGCTGGCGTTGGAGCGCAAGCGCTCCGGGCTCACGCTGCGGCGCGGCTCCCTGCCTTACCTGGAAGGAGGCTCGGGCAGCGAAGTCCTGCTGCTGGTGCATGGCTTTGCCGGCGACAAGGACAACTTCACGCGCATCGCTCGTCTGCTGGTGCCGCACTACCGCGTCATCATCCCTGACCTGCCAGGCTTTGGCGACGCGTGCCGCGATCCTTCGGCGAGGCACGACATGGCGGCTCAAGTCGAAAATCTGCGCGTCTTCATGGCGGAACTTGGCGTGCAGCACTTCCATATGGGCGGCAATTCAATGGGAGGCTTCATCGCTGCCGAATATGCAGCGCGCTATCCGGAGCAAGTGGCCAGCCTGTGGCTCCTGGCGCCCGCAGGCACCGAGGCGTCATTCGACACGCTGGCGTTCCAGGATTACCTGGCGGGCGGCCGCATGCCTTTGCTTGTGCGCGAACCACGTGATTTCGAGGCGATGATGGCAGCCTGCATGGCGAAACCGCCTTTCTTCCCGTACTCGCTGAAGCAGGTGTTGGGGCGGCGGGCGATGGCGGACTACACGTTGCACTGCGCGCTCATGAAAGAGCTAGTGAACTCGCCTCGCTTGCGCGGCCCGATCCACACTCCGGCGCTGATCGTTTGGGGAACTGAAGACCGCATCCTCAGCCCAAAAGGCGCCGCAGCGACCATGGCCCTGATGCCGAACGCAAGCCTGGTCATGATGGAAGGTGTCGGCCACTTGCCAATGCTGGAAGCCACGCGCCGCACGGCACACGATTTTCTTGCGTTCCAATACGCTGCTAGTGCCGGCGCGGGCCAGTCAACAACAGGCGAGTGACTTGATATCCAGGGCTATACCGGCTTGCCAGTCAAGGCAAACGCGCGGGTGCGCTTGAGGAATTCGTTGAACTGGGCTGCATGGGCAGGGAAGCGCTCCTGGCCTTCAACGAAGATAGTCTCGGCCTCGTCGAGGTGGCCCAGCTTGAGCAGGCATTCGCCTTTGGAGAAGAAGGCCGTCATCCCTTCAGGTTTGAGGTAGATCGACTCGTCCAAGTCGCGCAGCGCCTTTTCGTACAAGCCCAGTTCCATGAACGAGAAGGCGCGTTTGTCCAGCGCGTCGGTGTAGGCGGGATACAGTTCGATAGCCTTGCCGTACTCGTTGATGGCCTCGATACTGCGCCCCTCTGCGGCATGCACACCGGCACGTTCGAAGTGTTCGGTGGCGGTGCGCATGATGGTGTCGGCATCCTGTCCCGTCAGGCGGACATAGAGCTCGAAGTCCATATACTTCAGACCTTGCAGTTCGCGCGCGGTAGCAGGCTGGTTGCCGGCCAGTTCCCATCCCTCGGCCAGCGAAGCAGCGGCACGCGGCGCGTGCGCCATCCGGACAGCGGCATGCGCCAGCGATTCCAACGTGGGCTTGCGGGCCGATGGCTCGTAAGTCAGGCAATGCGCAGTCGCGCCTTCGACCGCAAATACTTTGAGGGCGGACCAGGACTTGCCGTCTGCCGCCGGCTGGACGAGCACATCCCCCGTCTTTACGGCAAGTTGCTGGTTGGGGTGGAAATTTCCCGCCACCCTGGCGCGCGGAGCGCCGAGGGAAGCGAAGAAGCCAATGATGGATTTAAGCATGCACAGGAGTGTACATGCTTTTTTGGCAGGGGATTACTGGTTGGCGTAGGCCGCCAGGCGGGCGTCGATGCAAGGCTGCAGGTCGGCCGGGGAGCTTATGTTCATGCCCAGGTCGTTCAGCAGGCCATCCTTCAGGCCGTAGACAAAGCCGTGCACGGTCAGTTCCTGGCCGCGGTCCCAGGCGTCCTGCACGATGGTGGTCTGGCAGACGTTGACCACCTGCTCCACCACGTTCAGTTCGCACAGGCGCTCGCTCTGCTTGCTGACATCGTTCAGCGCCGAGCCGAGATAGCGCTCATGCTTCTGCGCGACGTCCTGCACATGGCGCAGCCAGTTGTCGACCAGGCCAACGCGGCCGCCGGTCAGCGCGGTGTGCACGCCCTTGCAGCCGTAGTGGCCCACGATAATCACGTGCTTGACCTTCAGCACTTCGATCGAGAACTGCAGCACCGACAGGGAATTCAAGTCCGAGTGCACCACCACGTTGGCAATATTACGGTGCACGAACACTTTGCCTGGCGGGAGGCCCAGCAGTTCGTTCGCCGGTACGCGCGAATCGGAGCAGCCGATCCACAGGTATTCCGGTCCCACCTTTGACAGGTCGTGGAAGTATTCAGGGTCCTTGGCAATTTTCGCCTCGGCCCATTTGCGGTTGTTTTCCAGCAGGTGCTTCAGTACGTCGTCGCTCATGTTTCTCACTCGAAGAAGTCTTTGACCTTGTCCATGAAGGACTTGGTCTGTGGGCTATGCTTCGCACCACCCTCGGTGGTGGAACGCTCGAATTCACGCAGCAGATCCTTCTGCTTGTCGGTCAGCTTGACCGGGGTCTCAACGGCGACATGGCAGAACAGGTCGCCCGGATAGCCGGAGCGCACGCCCTTGATGCCCTTGCCCTTGAGGCGGAAGGTCTTGCCGGACTGGGTGCCGTCCGGAATCGTGAACGATACTTTACCATCCAGCGTCGGCACTTCGATTTCGCCGCCCAGCGCCGCCTTGGCGAAGCTGATCGGCATTTCGCAGTGCAGGTCGTCGCCTTCGCGCTGGAACACCGGGTGCGGCTTGATGTGGATTTCCACATACAGGTCGCCCGGCGGACCGCCGTTGGTGCCTGGCTCGCCGTTGCCGGTGGAGCGGATGCGCATGCCGTTGTCGATGCCGACCGGGATCTTCACTTCCAGCGTCTTGTTGCGCTTGATGCGGCCCGCGCCGGAGCACGATGGGCACGGTTCAGGAATGATCTTGCCGGTGCCGTGGCACTTCGGGCAGGTCTGCTGGATGCTGAAGAAGCCCTGCTGCATGCGCACCTGGCCGTGGCCGCCGCAAGTGGAGCAAGTGACCGGCTGGGTGCCCGGCTTGGCGCCGGAACCGTGGCAGGTGTCGCACTTGTCCCAGCTCGGCACGCGGATGGTGGTGTCGAAGCCGTGCGCGGCCTGCTCCAGGGTGATTTCCAGGTTGTAGCGCAGGTCGGCGCCGCGGTAGACCTGCGGGCCGGAAGAACGACTGCGGCCACCGCCGAAAATGTCGCCGAAGATGTCGCCGAAGGCGTCGCCAAAGCCGCCGAAGCCGCCACCGCCGCCCATGCCGCCCATGTTCGGGTCAACGCCAGCGTGGCCGTAACGGTCGTACGCTTCGCGCTTCTCCGGGTTGGTCAGCATCTCGTAGGCCTCTTTGACCTCCTTGAACTTCTCTTCAGCCTCTTTGCTATCCGGATTGCGGTCCGGATGGTATTTCATCGCGAGTTTGCGATAGGCCTTCTTGATTTCGTCTTCGGACGAGTTCTTAGCGACCCCGAGGATCTCGTAAAAATCACGCTTTGCCATGGTGTACCAATTTATGCGAAAAAGCCGAGCGAGCCCCTGTTGGATGCTCGGCTCGGCAGGTCATAGAGTTGACCGGATTTGAAGCTTACTTGCTGTCTTTGACTTCCTTGAAGTCGGCGTCGACCACGTCGTCCTGGGCTGGTTTGGACTCGGCGTGGGCGCCGGCACCAGCGCCTTCGGCACCGGCAGCGCCTTGCTGCGCCTGCATGTCAGCGTACATCTTCTCGCCCAGCTTCTGCGAAGCTTCGGACAGCGCTGCCACTTTGGCGTCGATCGCTGCCTTGTCGCCTTCCTTGATGGAGGCTTCCAGGGCGGTGATCGCAGCTTCGATCTTCTCTTTCTCGCCGGCTTCCAGCTTGTCGCCGTACTCGGTCAGGGACTTGCGGGTGCTGTGCACCAGCGCGTCGGCCTGGTTGCGGGACTCGGCCAGTTCCTTCAGTTTCTTGTCTTCTTCCGCGTTCAGTTCCGCGTCCTTCACCATCTTCTGGATTTCCTCTTCGGACAGGCCGGAGTTCGCCTTGATGGTGATCTTGTTTTCCTTGCCGGTGGCCTTGTCTTTCGCGCCCACGTGCAGGATGCCGTTGGCGTCGATGTCGAAGGTCACTTCGATCTGCGGGGTGCCGCGTGCTGCTGGTGGAATGCCTTCCAGGTTGAATTCGCCCAGCGCCTTGTTGCCGGCGGCGATTTCGCGTTCACCCTGGTACACCTTGATGGTCACGGCCGGCTGGTTGTCGTCGGCGGTCGAGAACACTTGCGAGAACTTGGTAGGAATCGTGGTGTTCTTGTGGATCATCTTGGTCATCACGCCGCCCAGGGTTTCGATACCCAGGGACAGCGGGGTCACGTCCAGCAGCAGCAGGTCTTTGCGGTCGCCCGACAGCACTGCACCCTGGATCGCGGCGCCAACAGCCACAGCTTCGTCAGGGTTCACGTCCTTGCGTGGATCCTTGCCGAAGAACTCTTTCACTTTTTCCTGCACCTTAGGCATACGGGTCATGCCGCCGACCAGGATGATGTCGTCGATGTCGGACACTTTCACGCCGGCGTCCTTGATCGCGATGCGGCAAGGCTCGATGGTGGCGGTGATCAGCTCTTCCACCAGGGACTCCAGCTTGGCGCGGGTCATCTTCAGGTTCAGGTGGACTGGAGCGCCGTTCGCCATGGCGATGTAAGGCTCGTTGATTTCGGTCTGCTGCGAGGACGACAGTTCGATCTTCGCGCGCTCGGCCGATGCCTTGATACGCTGCAGGGCGATTGGATCCTTCTTCAGGTCCAGGCCATTGATCTTCTTGAACTCTTCGATGATGTAGTCGATCACGCGCTGGTCGAAGTCTTCGCCGCCCAGGAAGGTGTCGCCGTTGGTCGACAGCACTTCGAACTGCTTCTCGCCGTCCACGTCCGCGATTTCGATGATCGAGATGTCGAAGGTACCGCCACCCAGGTCATACACGGCGATCTTGCGGTCGCCCTTGTCGGTCTTGTCCAGGCCGAAAGCCAGGGCCGCAGCGGTAGGTTCGTTGATGATGCGCTTGACGTCCAGGCCAGCGATACGGCCGGCGTCCTTGGTCGCCTGGCGCTGCGAGTCGTTGAAGTAAGCCGGCACGGTAATCACTGCCTCGGTGACTTCTTCACCCAGGTAGTCTTCCGCGGTCTTCTTCATCTTGCGCAGCACTTCTGCCGAGATCTGTGGCGGAGCCAGCTTCTTGTCGCGCACGCCGATCCAGGCGTCGCCGTTGTCGGCCTTGGTGATTTCGTAAGGCATCAGGGAGATGTCCTTCTGGACTTCCTTCTCCGTGAACTTACGGCCGATCAGGCGCTTCACCGCGAACAGGGTGTTCTTTGGGTTGGTGACGGCCTGGCGCTTGGCAGGTGCGCCAACCAGGATTTCGCCGTCGTCTTGATAGGCGATGATCGAAGGGGTGGTACGCGCGCCTTCTGCATTCTCGATGACCTTAGGCGTGCCATTTTCCATGATGGCGACGCAGGAGTTGGTGGTGCCCAGGTCAATACCGATGATTTTGCCCATGATTTGTTCTTCCTTGTGTACTAAGTTTAATTACTTCTTATATGTGGAATTCGTGTTTCTTTTCAAGTGCTTACTTTGGCTGGGCAGCCGTCACGATGGCGGGGCGCAGCAGGCGGTCCGCAATCATGTACCCCTTTTGCAGCACTGCTACAACGGTGTTCGCTTCCTGCTCGGCCGGCACCATGGCGACGGCCTGGTGCTTGTTCGGGTCCAGCTTGTCGCCGGCCGCCGGCATCACTTCCACCAGGCGGTTGCGCTCGAAGGCGGAATTCAGCTGTTTCAGGGTCATTTCGACGCCTTCTTTCAGCGATTCCAGGGTCGGGTTTTCGACTTTGAGTGCCATTTCCAGGCTGTCTTTCACCGGCACCATGGCTTCGGCGAAGCTTTCAACGGCAAATTTGTGGGCTTTTGCAACGTCTTCCTGGGCGCGGCGGCGGATGTTCTCGCCTTCTGCCTTGGCACGCATGAACGCGTCGTGCATTTCGGCCAGTTTCGCCTCGGTCGCGGACAGCTGCGCTTCCAGGTCGGACATCGCAGGGGCTTCAACTGGAGTCGTTTGCTCTTCTGCCTGCTCCACTTCCGGGTTCTGGCTTGGCTGGTTTTCCTGGTCTTGCATCTAAAAGACTCCTACAAAATCGTGTTTATCTGACATCTGTTGCTTCTTGTACGGGCAAGAAATGGGGTTTGACCCTATCTTTTCAAGGGGTATTCTGCCCCTCTGTGCAAAGGCCCGGCGCACGCCGGTGGGACGTTGTTGTAACAGTAGAGTTACAAATTTTACAAAGCTCGCAGATACGTAAACCGGGGGTTTTGACTAAGATGAATCTATGCGGTGCCTGGACACCGCGCCCTCGGAGCGCATCATGAAGTTGCCATTTATTACAGCGTCGATCATCGCGTGGAGCTTCCTTGCAACTGCGGTGATCGTCTTCAGCGAACTCTTCCCCTAACCAGTTATTTTAGCAGGTTAGCACTCACCACCCGCAAGTGCTAACAACTGGCTACCTGCGCAGCTTGCGCATGGACGACATGGTCGGCCAGCCGATCATGTGTTGCTCGGCAACCTCGGTCAGGGCAGCGATCCAGGCTGGATGGCTGTTCAGGCAGGGGATGTAGTTGAACTCCTTGCCGCCGTTGGACAGGAAGTCGTGGCGCACTTCCATTGCAATTTCTTCCAGGGTTTCCAGGCAGTCGCTGGTGAAGCCCGGACAGATCACATCCAGCTTGCGCACGCCGTCTTTTGCCAATTTCGCCACAGTCGGCGCGGTGTAAGGCTGTAGCCACTCGGCCTTGCCGAAGCGGGACTGGAAGGTGACCAGGTAATCGTTCTCGTTCAGGCGCAGCTTGGCGGCCAGCAAGCGGGCAGTTTCCATGCATTCGCGCTGGTAAGTGTCGCCCAGGTCGATGGTGCGCTTTGGCACACCGTGGAAACTCATCACCAGCTTCTGGCCGCGGCCGTTGGTTTCCCAATGGGACAGGACGGTCTTTTTCAGCGCGTCGATATAGCCGTCGTGGTCGTGGTAGTCGCGCACGAATCGCAGTTCGGGGATGTTGCGTACTTTCTTATAGTGGTCGAACACGGCGTCGCTGACCGAGGCGGTGGTGGTGCCCGAGTATTGCGGGTAGGCCGGCAGGATCAGGATGCGGTCGTGGCCGTCGGCTTTGAGTTTGCCGAGGACTTCGGGCAAGGATGGTGAGCCGTAGCGCATGGCCATCGCCACCGTCACGTCGTTGTGGCCACGCTCGCCGAGCAGGCCGCGCAGCAGCTTGGCTTGCGCTTGCGTGTGGTATTTCAGCGGCGAGCCGTCGCTGGTCCAGATCGAGGCGTACTTCTGCGCTGACTGCTTGGAGCGGAAGGGCAGGATGATGCCGTTCAGGATGAACCACCAGATGGCCTTCGGGATTTCAACCACGCGTGGGTCGGACAGGAATTCTTTGAGGTAGCGGCGCACGGCGCCGGGAGTAGGTTCGTCAGGAGTGCCGAGGTTGACCAGTACCACGGCGGTTCTGGAGACGGAGCCTGGCTGCAGGGCGGGTTCTTTGGCGAACGGCATCTTGGATACTTTTTGTTATTCGTGGGCGCGCCATTATAAACCCGCCAAGGCTGAGTCCAAGAGCAGCGGCGCCCTGTTCAATCCGCCATTCCGCGATTCCAACTCACCTCAGCCAGCCTGTTGCCTTCGAAACGGAAGTAGACATCGCTAATTGCCTCGCCTCCAGTTGAATAGAGGATAGCGTCAGAGCTAAGTGCCGTGGGAGGCCCAAGCTGCCTCTGAACTTGCGCCATTGTCTGACCGAACTCTATCCCAAAAGGGAGCGGAAATTGCCTCGATCTGGTGGTCAGGACCCATAGAATTCTCTGGCCGTCGTTACCAATTTCGAAACTGGCACGAAAGGTCTTGAAAACGGCTTCGTGCATTTCGACTTCTGGTCCGTCCTCATCAACACGGTCGACTGTCACTGAGTCGTGCATGGGCTTGACGCGCGAGTATCGGCTGAAAATCCGATCAACGTAGTCCAACAGTCTAATTGTTGTTACTCTCGATTTAGCATCGTCACACGCAGCCGTGACTGACAAAGGGTCCTCTTTAAGATCAGCGGCCTGAGCGATTGAAATGAACAAAAATAATGCAAACGGAATGAATACGATGGCACGCATATTCTGCAACGCTCCTCATGTGGGCGATTATCGGCGGCTGGTGCGCGTAGCGCATCAGCTTTCCGGATGATTGATAGCTTAGGTGCATCAGCCGATGAATACCTACGCATCCGGTGCCTCCTCCAGAATGTGCCTTAACGCGCGAGCAGCATCTCTAGCGCGACCTGCAAGTTCCAATGCGCCGGAACGATCGAATTCTCGTTCGATCAATTCAAATTCGTGGAGCACATCAGGCAAGAACTCTGAAGAAACGGACGCACCAGTTTGAAAAAGTGGAAGCCATTCAAGCCCCAGCGCGACGGCTGGCCCAATCCAGCAATCTCGAAATAGGCTTTCTCCAGCGATAGGCACCAGCTCCGAAGCGCCTGACGAAGGATACTTAATTAAAAGAGCCACGGCCATAGCAGAAGAGCCTAACTTGATTTGTGAGGGGTTAAAGAGCCGCAATGGCAATGTCCATAACCTCTTGCGGATCTCCGTTACGGGCCAGCCGCTGCCACTTAAGATTTGGGAACCGGTATGGTCTGACGAGACCAGGCAGGAATATGGGCCCAAGAAACGCGACTAATTCTTGCCTCGACACGGAGTACTTCTCATGCGCGCCCAAACGTTTCCAGAGATCCTTCGAGTTTGTAGTCGGTAAGCCCGTAAAGCTTCTTGATCAAACCATCGATCGCGAGAGACAGCTCGTCGGCGTCTGCGGTCTTGTACTCAACACATGCCAGCCGACCAGGTGACCAATCAATGATCTGTGCTGACTGTAGTGGCGCGAAGACTTCATCGATCAATGTGTCCGGCGAAGTCTTCCCCGTATAAGCAAAATCCATGTAGCCGCCGTAAATAAGAAGCCATATTTCAGGGTGACCAACAACACTCAATTTTGCAAAGTGCTCCCTTGGAGAAAGCTCACTGTGGAGAGTCAGGCTGCCAAATGCAGTCTGCAAAATTCGGCGAACTTCTGCTTTTGATTCTTCTTCCAATGTATGACCTTTAACCTGCAATTCAAACAACTCAGCCCTACTTCAAGCTAGCTGCGTGGAGCACTCAAGTGGCGGCGTATCAGTGAACTTAGGGTTCAGCAGAAACGAAGTTCAACAGCTTTTCGCCCGCAGCGACTACCGCTTCGGTCACGATTGGCGTAGAAAAGCGCTCAGTTTGCCACAGCAGATTAATAAGATTGTGATCTATGAGAGGAGGCCCGTCCTTCAATAGACGAACCGCATCGCCAATTGCTTGGAGAGCAATCGATCTTCCCTCATCATTTTTCATATAGCCATCAAAGTCCGGGGAGAGAATTTCGCCATGATGCCCTGAAGAGATGAAGAGCCAATCGTTCCGTATCTCCTGTCCGATTGGCGGTGGCGGTTCATGGACTTGAAGCGCTGAAATTCTAAGAAGAATTTCCAACAGACCGGAATTGATCTCAATTGATTTGTTGTTATAAAAAATGTCGAGCACCTAGGCTCCCCCTGTTCATTTTGGCCTTCGCAAGAGAGGTCCGCGGTACTATCTTACCAAGCCTTTTGATCAAGGTACTTTATGAATCTCACGGTAGTAAGTCTCGATGCATTCGCCACAAATGACTGCGGCGTTACCCTCAACGTAGCCGCGCTCGAACTCGAATGGTCGACTACCACAAAAGGAACAACGCAGACTTCCCATCATGGAATCGTAATAGTCCAATGCCGCTTCGACGCTGGTATTCAGATCTACCCATCGAGATGCGACTCCTGGATAGTTTTCTTCGGCCTTGGCCTTGGTGTCTTCGATGGAAGCTGTTCCAGACATGGCAAGCACATTCCAATCTGAATCGCAGTGCAGGAGCATCGCGCCCAGGTTCTGCCCCAGGTTAAAACAGATTGCAAGGCGGGGCACATGCTCCAGTAAAACGCCATCAACAAGCAAACGCCCGGAACGGCGGTACTGGATGTCGTCAACAAATGCATATGCGACCACACGAGCAGAGTCGAGAACTGGTGGGGGAGGTTCGCGCTTCATCTTCTCTACCTAGTGTGGTCTGCTGATCAACAACGCCAACGCAGTTGGCCAAAAGGGGCTTAAGAAGCCAGCAGCTCGCGCGCGTGCTTTCGGGTGGTGGCGGTGATCTCCAGGCCGCCCAACATGCGCGCCACTTCTTCGATGCGCGCTTTCTGGTCGAGCACTTCGATGCGCGAGGCGGTGCGGCCGTTGTCGGAGGTTCCCTTTGCGACTTGGAAGTGCTGGTTACCCTGGCTTGCCACTTGCGGCAAATGGGTGACGCAAAGTACTTGGCGCTCCTGGCCGAGGCGCTTGAGCAGACGACCCACGACTTCGGCCACGCCGCCGCCGATGCCGCTGTCGACTTCGTCGAAGATCAGGGTCGGCACTGTCGTTGCGTGAGAGGTGATCACGGAAATAGCCAGAGAAATTCGTGCCAGTTCGCCACCGGAAGCCACTTTGGCCAACGGACGTGGCGCTACGCCGGCGTGGCCTGCAACCAGGAACTCTACCTGCTCTACGCCGTAGGCAGTTGGCTCGCATGGGCGCAGCGCGATCTCGAAGCGGCCACCGGACATGCTCAATTCCTGCATGCCTTGCGTGACGGCAGCGCCCAGCGCTTGCGCGGCAGTCGCGCGCGTTGCCGACAGCTCCGCTGCCAAAGCGAGATAAGCAGCCTTCATTTTTTCTTCCTGCTTGCGCAAGCCTTCCAGGTCGGCAGCGTCGGCCAGTTGCGCGAGCTTTTCGGACAAGCGCTCATGTTCGTCCGGCAGTTCATCGGCCTGCACGCGGAATTTGCGCGAGGCGGAGTGCAGCGCTTCCATGCGCGCGTCGACCTGGCGCAGGCGTTCAGGGTCCAGCTCCACGCGGTCCATGTAGTTATTCAACGCGTACACCGATTCCTGCAATTGGATGCGCGCAGATTCAAGCAGGTCGACCACCGGTTGCAGCTCGGCGTCCACCGAGACCAGCTTGCCGAGCCGAGTCGCAATTGTGGTGACTTGCGACAGGACCGGATGATCTTCCGCCTCCGACAGCACGCCCAGCGCTTCCTGCGCGCCCTCCAGCAGGCTGGCCGCATGCGACAAACGCGAATGCTCGTTGCCGATCTCCACCCACTCGCCTTTTTTCGGCGCCAGCTTATCCAACTCGGTCACCTGCCACTCCAGGCGTTCGCGTTCAAACTGCAGGTTCGCTGCGTTGGCTTCGTATTCTTCCAGTTGCTTGGATAGCGCGCGCCAGGCGCGGTAAGCCGCAGTCACCTCGCGCACGTTGGCGCCGCACTGGTTATCCAGCAGTTCGCGCTGCGAATCGGTTTTCAGCAGCGACTGGTGTGCGTGCTGGCCGTGGATGTCGACCAGCATGTCGCCCAGTTCGCGCAACTGGCCAGCCGTTGCGGCGATGCCGTTAATGAATGCTTTGGAACGGCCTGCGTTGTCGACCACGCGCCGCAGCAGCGCTCCGCCCTCCTCCACCGCAAACTCGTTCGCCTCCAGCCAGGCCTGAGCCTGTTCGGTCAACGCGAAGTCGGCGGTGATGTCGGCTTTGGCTGCGCCTTCGCGCACCATGCTGCCATCGCCCCGGCCACCCAGCGCCAGCGTCAGTGCGTCAATCAGGATGGATTTACCGGCACCGGTTTCGCCGGTGAAGACTGTGAAGCCAGGGGAAAATTCAAGTTCGATCGAATCGACAATAACGAAATCGCGGATGGACAGGGTTCGAAGCATCAGATTTTGCCGTCAGTAGATGGGTATTCGTTCCAGTGCAGCTTTTCGCGCAGGGTGTTGTAGTAGCTCCAGCCTTCCGGATGCAGGAAGGTGATGGTGTGCGGCGACAGTCGGATGTGGATCTGGTCACCATTCGCCAGGCTGGCGAAAGTCTGCATGTCAAAGTTCACCGTAATGTCTTTGCCGCGCTTGATCTCGATCACGATCTCGCTGGAGTCGGGCAGCACGATCGGGCGGTTGGACAAGGCGTGCGGCGCGATTGGCACCATGACGATGCCGCCCAGCGTTGGATGCAGCAGCGGGCCGCCCGCCGACAGCGCATAGGCCGTGGAGCCGGTCGGGGTCGAGACGATCAGGCCGTCCGAACGCTGGTTGTACATGAACTGGTTGTCGACGTCGACGCTCAGTTCCACCATGCCGGCGCCCGCGCCGCGCGACACCACCACGTCGTTGACGGCCGTGCCGAAGAAAATCGCTTTCCCTTCGCGCATGACGCGGCCTTCCAGCAGGGTACGGCGTTCAGCCTTGTGGGTGCCGCCGAGGATGCGGCCCAGCACGGGCAGCATGTCTTCCTGGCGGATGTCGGTCATGAAGCCGAGGCGGCCCTGGTTGATGCCGATCAGCGGCGTGTCGTAGGAGGCGAGCTGGCGCGCGATGCCAAGCATGGTGCCGTCGCCGCCCATCACCACCACGGCATCGGCGCGCTCGCCGATGCCTTGCACGCTCATCGAAGGGATATCCGAGATCGCGAGGTGCTCGGCCGTGTCAGCCTCCAGCACCACGCTGTAACCGCCCTGCTTCAGGAAGTCCAGCACGTCACGCACCGGTTCTTCGATGCCTGTCGTGTTGGGGCGGACTACCAGGGCAATCGTGTTGTACATCGGATGCGTAACGGACATATCAATCTCGGTCAAAATATGGGGGTGGCAACACGCAGCAGAGTAACCCATAATGCTTGCTCATGCCATGCATTGCGACGCTGGCCGATACGCTAATAAATACTGTATGTTTGCACAGTATATAACAAGGGGGACTGGAATGGCAAAAGCATTGGGCATTGGCGGGATTTTCTTCAAATCCAAGGACCCGGAGGCGCTGATGGCCTGGTACCAGGCTTGCCTGGGCTTGCCGGATGAGGCCAAGGAATATGCCTCCTTCGCTCCCGCCACCATGCCGTCGAACGGCGCCACGGTGTTCAGCCCCTTCAAGAGCACCACTTCCTACTTTGCCCCGTCCAAGCGCGAATTCATGATCAATTTCATCGTGGATGACCTGGATGGCGCGCTGAAACAGGTCGCCGATGGCGGCGGCACGCTGGTGGGGGATGTGCAGTCCTTCGACTATGGCCGCTTTGGCTGGTTTATCGACCCGGACGGGAACAAGGTCGAGCTGTGGCAGCCGACTGCTGCGGAGTGAGGAACTGACCGGGCGCCAGCCTGACCACTTTGCGTCCTGCTTCAGTCACCAGTTTCACGATCCCGAATTTTTTCAGGCGGGCGAAGTCGCTTTCTACCGCGCTGGCTGCGCGGTTCTGGGCGGCGGCCAGTTCGGCGATGGATTGGGCGCCTGCTTGGAGTTTCAGCAGCATATCCCAGCGATCAGAGGTGATGGATTTTCGCAGCGCTCTGGCGCGGCGCGCATTGACGAGGAACGAATAAGGCATAGGTTCTCCGCGATCAATCGCACGAGCGACCGCAATGCTGCGCTCCTCCTGCTCAGCGAAAATTTCGAAATCTTCTAGCGTGATTTTGGGTTTTGGTTCAATGGCCACTACCATAATTTCTCCAAGTGCTGCCTTGCAATTTCCATCCATTCCCGCCTGAATTTGTCACGAATCGCTTCCCATGGCAGCTCGGGCTCTAGCGTTATTTGCCCCATAAAATGACGATGGGGGTAGCCATGGGCGTTGTCATATCCCAATACCCGCCCGTTATCGCGAGCATAGATCGCAGGATTGATGTAGGCCGCCGAATAACGCCAAACTTTGCCAGTCACTGGATCAATTTCAGCATACTCTTTTACGATCCCACCGCCTAATCGCGGAGGAATGTACGTCACTCGCGGAGCATGAATCCGTAGCTTGGGAAGAGGTTCGTGCCGTCGAAACTTCCGTGACTTCGATGCAGCCATCATGTTGGCGCTCCGTCCTGGTGTCAAGGCGAAGCTCCATGGTGTGCGCGGGCGGGGTCTGAGGTGCTGATCCACCTCAAAAGCCGGCCAGCTGCAGCTTTCCGCGCGGCAAGGTTGATGTAAAATTCAACCATTAAGCGCCATCCCTCTTGCCACGCCATGGATTCCGTATCAGAAGCACAATTCGAGCTTGACCAATTGCGCCTGCAGGCCAAGCGTCAGTTGCTGGGGACGGTGGTGCTGGGCATCATGGCCGGCATGCTGGCGTTTGTCGGCCAGAGCGCGCTGGGGCAGGCGCGCCCCCTGCTGGAATCTTCGTTTGGGACTTGGCAAACGCTCTACACCTTCGTTCTGTGGGCACTGGCCATTGCCTGGGTGGTCGCGCTGGCCCAGCAAGCCATTCATTTCCAGAACATCAGCGAACGCTTCGAATCCCAGCGCCGCCTGGACGCGGTCTACGCTGAGCGCGCGGCCAAGGCGCAAGCGGTCGAAGACGAACGCCAGCGCCAGCGTGCCGAATCCGAAGCGCGGCAAGAGGCTGAACGCATCCGGCGCCAGAACAAGAACACGCGCAGCACCAAATTCGACTACTAGGTCCGTGCCAGTGCTGAAAAAGACCGTCAAAATCCTGCTGGTCCTCCTGGCAGCAGTGTTCATGTTGGCGCTGCTGATCGAGACGCGCCTGGCTATCGCCGCGTTCCTCGTGACGTTTTTCATTGGCTGGGCTATTGCGGGGCCGGCAAGATGGCTGGCCTGGACCGTGGTTTTTATCGTTGCCGGAACAGTCGCTGCGGTTGCCCTGTATTTCCTCGTGAAATTGGCGGGCGATTGGCCGCTGGCCGGCGTTGCCGTATTCGGCCTTCTTCCGCTGACGCCTGCCTTCCTCCTCTGGCTTGCATCGCTGCTTCGCCGGCGCCATGGCTAAACCGGTCCTCGTACTGTTACCAGGGATGGACGGTACGGGCGAACTGTTTGCGCCTTTCATCGCCGCGCTGGGGGATGAATTCGAGGTTCGCGTAGTGCGTTATCCTGGGGATCATCGTGGCGGCTATGAAGAGTTGGAGACGCTGGCACGGGCAGCAATTCCGCACGACCGGCCATACATCCTGCTAGGCGAATCGTTCTCCGGGCCGATTGCGGTCTCGATTGTTGCGTCAGCGCCCGGCGAGTTGCGAGGGCTGGTGTTGTGTTGCACGTTTGCGCGCAATCCGCGGCCAGGGCTGGCAGTACTGAAGCCTTTCATCGGTGCGGTACCGTTCAAGGCATTGCCGGCGGGATGGCTCGTAGCAAGGCAAATTCGGGCCGCTTTCGCGCGGGCGCTGGACCGGGTGACCACTCAGGCACTGCGTGCGCGAATGCGCGCGGTGCTGGCCGTCGACGTTTGCGACCGGCTGGCAGCCTGCGACGTGCCGGTTTTGTATTTGCGTGCAATGCGCGACCGCCTTGTGCCACGCGCTGCGGCAAACCTGATCGCCAGCATCAAGCCAGCGACCAGGGTGATCGACTTCGATGCGCCGCACTTCCTGCTGCAAACAATGCCCGAACAGGCCGCGCGCGAAGTCGCGGCCTTCGTTCGGATTAATGGGCGGAGATAATCCCCAGCGCCATGACACCCAGGATGGCGATGGCCAGCGAAATCCCGTGCAGAACGCCAAGCAACGCCCAGCGCCAGAACGTGCCCCACTTACCCTTCTGGTAGACGCGCTGCATCGCCCAAGGCAGGTAGCCGGCCACCCAGCAGAAGGCCACAAATTTCAGGAAGCCATCGGGCAGGAACATGAACACGCCAAGCATCACGAAGGCGAACGCATTGGTATGCAGCGCGAACAGCATGTGCTCGCCGTATTTCTTGCCGGTGCCAAGGTAAAGCACCTTGAGCCACAACGCGAATATCGGCATCAACAGGAAGATCGCGTACGGTGCGTACTTATAGAAGCCTGCCTGCATCACGGCGCTCTTCTCGTGGTCATTCATCTTGTCGAAGCGCTCGATGGCGTGCGAGATGCCGGGCGTCTCTTTTTCCAGTACCTGCTGCAGCCTTTCGTTAACGATCGCCGGCTGCTCTTTCGACGGCGCCACCTGCTGCGTCGCGCCCGGCGGCAACGGGCGCGGATCGACGGTGGCAACACCCGCGTCGCTGAACTTCAAAATGGCGAAGAAGATGATGCTGAGCGACAGGTAGAGCCGCAGCGGTTCCACATAGCGCTTGCGGCGCCCCGCCAGGTATTCGGCGGTGAGCAGCCCGGGACGGAACAGCAGGCGCGAAATCGTGCCCCACAAGCGCCCTTCCAGTGCAACGTAGTGCCCAATGAACTCGTGCATGAATTCACTGAAGCTGGGTGCATGCAAATGGGTCTCCTGCCCGCACATGTGGCAGAAATTTCCGGAAGTGGTGGCGCCGCAATTGCGGCACGAGTTGTCGGTGGCGATATCCATATTGCAATGCTACCGGTGGAATTGCTTCTATTCAAGCTGGCGACCGCCGCTGCAAGCCTTCGCTACCATGGATTGAGGAGGAGCACACCATGGAACCGAACAGCAAGGACCGCAAGGTCAATACGCAGGCACCCGTGGACCGCAGTGGCGGCAAGCGCCTGCCGCACGAGCGCGACGAATCGCCGCAAGGCGAAACCCAGCAAAAAACGCGCAGTGTGATCCGCCAGGCCGCCGAGGATATCGAGCAAGGCATGGTCGACACCGATTTGCACGGCAAGCCCGGCCTGCAGAAGCCGCAGCCCGGCAGCGAGTCGAAGGCACACCCGCTGCCCGGCACCAAGCGCGATTGAGGCCGGCCATGCGAACCGCCATCCTTTCCCTTGTCGCTTGCCTCGCCGCCGGCGCGGCCCTGGCGCAGAGCTATCCGCCTGGCTGGGGCCCCAATCCCAGCCTGCCCGAGCCGAACAAAAAGCTGATCCCAACCGTCAACGTGGCCCCAGTCGAGCGCTGGAAAGGCGACGACAAGCCGCTGCCTGCAGCGGGCTTCAGCGTCAGTGCCTATGCGCGCGACCTCGACCACCCGCGCTGGCTGTACGTGCTTCCGAATGGCGACGTGCTGGTCGCCGAGACCGCCGCCCCGCCCAAGCCGGAAGACAGCAAAGGCATCAAGGGCGCCATCATGAAACACGAGATGAAGAAAGCCGGTTCGGTCACACCCTCCGCCAACCGCATCACGCTCTTGCGCGACATCGACGAACACGGGGTAGCGAAAACGCGCGGCACCTTCATCAAGGACCTCAACTCGCCGTTCGGCATGGTGCTGGTCGATAAAGACCTGTACGTCGGCAACACGGACGCGGTGGTGCGCTTCCCCTACACCGAGGGCGCGACTTCGATCAATGCGGCCGGCATCAAGGTGCTGGACCTGCCGGCCGGCCCGATCAACCATCACTGGACCAAGAACATCACAGCCAGCCCGGATGGCCGCTTCCTGTACGTCACGGTGGGCTCGAACAGCAACGTCGCAGAAAACGGCATGGACAAGGAAGAAGGCCGCGCGGCGATTTGGGAGTTCGAGCGCGCTACCGGCAAGTCACGCCTGTTCGCCACCGGCATGCGCAATGCCAACGGCATGGCATGGGAGCCCAGGACCAAGGCGCTGTGGACCGTGGTGAACGAGCGCGATGAACTGGGCGATGACCTGGTGCCGGATTACCTGACTTCGGTGAAGGATGGCGGCTTCTATGGCTGGCCCTACAGCTACTATGGCCAGCGTGTGGACACGCGCGTCAAGGAACCGCGCCCCGACCTGGTGGCGAAAGCGCTGATGCCCGACTACGCGCTGGGCGGCCACACTGCCTCGCTCGGCCTGGCCTTCTATGACGCCAAGCTGTTCCCGCCAAGCTGGCAAGGCGGCGCCTTCATCGGTCAGCACGGCTCGTGGAACCGCAAGCAGTTCAGCGGCTACAAGGTGGTTTTCGTGCCGTTCGCGGAAGGGCGCCCCTCCGGGCCGCCGATCGATTTCCTGTCCGGCTTCCTGACGCGCGACGGCAAGGCCAAGGGCCGCCCGGTCGGCGTGGCAGTGGACAAAACCGGCGCCCTGCTGGTGGCGGACGACGTGGGCAATGTGGTGTGGCGCGTGGTGCCGGCGAGCCGCTGAGAAAACCAATACAATGTCGCCATGCGAATCCTACACACGATGCTGCGGGTTGGTGACCTGCAGCGATCCATCGACTTCTACACCAAGGTGCTGGGCATGAAACTTCTGCGCACCAGCGACAATCCGGAATACAAGTACACGCTGGCCTTCCTCGGCTACGGGCATAACCCGGAGCATGCGGAACTGGAGCTGACGTACAACTACGGCGTGGAGAAATACGATATGGGCAATGCCTACGGCCATATCGCGATTTCCGCCACCGACATCGTTTCCGCCTGCGAGGCAGTGCGCGCCAATGGCGGCAACGTCACCCGCGAGCCGGGCCCGGTCAAGGGCGGCACTACCGTTATCGCTTTTGTGACTGACCCGGACGGGTACAAGATCGAACTGATCGAACGCAGTTTCGACGGCCAGGGCGCCGGACTGCGCTGATGGGACTTGCCGTGGCGCCTTCACTGGCGCCGCGGCAGCTTTGAAGCTTAGTGCTGAAGCAGGGCGTTGATCGGCTCCAGGTCTTCTTCCTTGAGCGAGCCGGCCGCCGACTTCAGGCGCAGGCCATTCATGATGGTGTCGTAACGCGCTTTCGACAGGTCCTTCTGCGTGGTGTACAGCTGGCGCTGTGCGTTCAGCACGTCGATGTTGATACGCACGCCCACCTGGTAACCCAGCTTGTTCGATTCCAGGGCGGACTTGGACGACACTTCCGCCGCTTCCAGCGCCTTGACCTGGGCCAGGCCGCTGTTCACGCCGAGGAAAGCCTGGCGCGCGGTCTGCGCAGCCTGGCGGCGCGATGCCTCCAGGTCGTTGCGGGCCTTGTCTTCCAGGGCGATCGATTCACGCACCTTGCTGGTAACAGCGAAGCCGTTGAAGATCGGCACGCTCCAGGTCAACCCAATGGCGTTGTTGTTGGCCAGCGAAGTGCCGGTCGTCGAAATGCGGGACTTCTGCGCGACCAGGTCCAGCGTCGGCATATGGCCTGCACGCTGCTTGCTGATCTCACGCTTGGCGATTTCCACGTTCAGCTTGGCGCCTGTCACGCCGTAGTTCTGCTCTTCCGCCGCCGACACCCAAGGCTCCAGCGTTGCCGGCTGCGGGCTGGCGATCGTCACGCCGGTGCGCAGCGGAGCCAGCGCACCTGGCGCCTGGCCGATGATCTGCTGCAGCGCGGTGCGCTTCACTTCCAAGTCGTTCTGGGCGGCGAATTCCTGCGCCACGACCAGGTCGTACGCCGCTTGCGCTTCATGCGTGTCGGTAATGGTCTGGGTGCCCACTTCGAAGTTGCGCTTGGCCGATGCCAGCTGTTCGGTGGTGGCGGCTTTCTGTGCCTGGGTCGCAGTCAGGTTGTCCTGCGCGGTCAGCACATCGAAGTAGGCCTGCGACACGCGCAGGATCACGTCTTGCTGCGCTTGCGCAAACACAGCTTCCGCGGCAGCGGCGGACAACTTGCTCTGCTGGTAGTTTTCCCAGTTAGCCCAGCGGAACAGAGGCTGGGTCAGTTGCAGCTGCACCGTGTGGTTATAGTTTTCCACGTCGCCCGAAGTGTGCCTGATGCGGTCCGTCGCGTCACCGTCGTTTTTCGTGGCGGAGCCGCTGAGGCCAACGGTGGGCAGCAATTGCGAACGTCCCTGCACCGTGCGCTCCTGGCCAGCCGACAGCGCGGCGCGGGCGCTGGCGTAGGTGGCGTCGTTGGCGAGCGCCTGTTTGTACACCTGGACCAGGTCGGCCGCCTGTGCATTCAGCGAGAACAGGGCGCTGGATACCAGCACGGCGAGGAGGGGTTTCTGCATTTGCATCTCCGTTGGAGTCGTCAAAAAGGATTAGTTTTCGTGCCTAGTACTGCGGCATTGAGCTGTCCACCTGCACAGCCCAGGCGTGGATCCCGCCTGTCAGATTGCTTACCTTGCTGAAACCATGATGCTCGAGGAAGGCTGCCACGTTGAGGCTGCGCGCCCCGTGGTGGCAGATGCAGACGATTTCTGCATCCTCGTCGAGATCGTCGATGCGGGCCGGGATGGTCTGCATCGGCATCAGGGTCGAGCCTGCGATATGGCAGGTCTCGTATTCCCAGTTCTCGCGCACGTCCAACAGGAAAGGCTGGGCGCGGCTCTCGTCATTGAGCCAGCCTGCCAGTTCCGGTGCGGTTAAGTGCTGCATTGGCGTTCCCTTAGAAAGTGAACGCCGATGGTTTCACCGCCAGGTCGAGCGGCTTGACATCGGTCTCAAACAGTTTGACGGTGTCGTAGCCGTGGTCGCCGGTGCGGGTGATGCGGTGCGCGGACATCACAGGCGATTCGCCGATGATGGCCACGATGCGGCCGCCTACCTTTACTTGCTGCAGCACTGCTTCCGGCAGTACCGGCAGCGAGCCGGAGAACACGATTACGTCGAACGGCGCGCCGTTGGACCAGCCCTGGGCGCCATTGCCCAGTTCCACGGTCACATTGGAAATGCCGTTTGCCGCCAGGTTCTTTTCCGCCAGCGCCTTCAGTTCAGGGGCGATTTCGACGGCGGTTACGTGGCGTGCACGGTGCGCCAGCAGTGCGGCCAGGTAGCCGGTGCCTGCGCCGACCAGCAGCACGTTTTCATGTTTCTTGATTTGCGCATCTTGCACGATGCGCGCTTCCAGCTTCGGGGTCAGCATTTGCTCGCCACCCGGCAGCGGGATGAAAGTGTCGACAAAAGCCAGGTTCTTGTAGGCTTCTGGCACGAAATTCTCGCGTTTTACGACCAGCAAGAGATCGAGGATGTCCGTATCCAGCACATCCCAAGGGCGGATTTGCTGTTCGATCATATTGAAACGGGCTTGTTCGATATTCATCTTTGTTGACTCGGTGAGGGATAAATAATCCGTCATTTTATCGTTTGTCTGGTCAGGTGGGCATATTAACGATTAAGACAACGGATCGCGGGAAATTGCGACAGTCTGCAGAATTGGGGGGCTGAACGAGCAAAATCGGCAATTTATGGTTGTTTTTGCGGGGCCAGCCCCTGCTGCACCAGGCCGAGGAAGGTATCCATGAAAGCGTCGGCATCGACGCCCTCGTGGGTCTCGCAGGGGAAGAAGCTGTGCTTCCACATCATCAGCGTCAGCACCGGGGCGATCAGGACATTGGTCATCATCACCGGGTCGAGCGGGCGGAATTCGCCGCGCTCCACGCCGCGTTCGAGGATGCGGGTCAGCAGGGCGCTGCCGCGCTCGATCACTTCTTCGTTATAGAACTGGGCAAGTTCGGGGAAATTGCCGGATTCGGCCATCATCAGCTTGGTCAGGCCGGCCGCCTTGGTGGCGCCGACCTTGGTCCACCAGGTGCGCAGCATCTGGCGCAGCAGTTCGTCGCTGGGCATGTCGCGCGCGGCGGCGGCGTCGCTTTCCGCCTGGCCGATGGTTTGCACGATGGTTTCGCGCACCACCGCCTTGAACAGTTCCTGCTTGTTTTCGAAATACAGGTAGAGCGTGCCCTTGGAAACACCGGCGGCGCGCGCCACGTCTTCCAGGCGGGTGGCGGCAAATCCACGATCGACGAACAGCTCCAGCGCGGCCGCCAGCAATTCCTGCGGACGCGCGTCCTTGCGCCGCTCCCAGCGGGGCTTGGTATCAGTCGGGGCTTGCATACTAAGAGTTGGCTTCAGGTAACTTACTTGAGAGTCATTTATCTTAGTTCCCCCGCCCGTCCCGCGTCAAGCCAAGCCCGCCGAGGCAGGCCTCGAATTGCTTTACAAAGTGGCCATGCCACCGTCGAACACGATGTTCTCGCCCATCATGTAAGAGGAATCGTCGCTGGCCAGGAACAGCACGGCCTTGGCGACTTCGTCAGCCTGGCCGAAGCGCGCGGCCGGGACCTTAGCCAGCAACTGGCCGGCCCATTGCTGTACCGCTTCCGGCGGCAGGCCCAGCTTGCCGTAAATCGGGGTTTCGATCAGGCCCGGGCTGATGACGTTGACGCGCACGCCGCGCGGCGCCAGTTCGGTCGACAGGGTGCGCGCCAGCGAGCGCACCGCGGCCTTGGTGGCCGAGTACACCGACAGGCCGGCGATGCCCTGCTCGGCCAGGGTGGTGCCGGTCAGCACAATGCTCGACGGGTTGTTCAGCAGCGGCAGCATGCTTTGCACCGTGTGGATCACGCCCTTGAAGTTGACGTCGACCTGGTCGTTGATGTGGCGTGCGTCGACGTCCGAGAATTGCATCGGCTGCGCGATGCCGGCGTTGGCGAAGACCGCGTCCAGGCTGCCGAACACCGACTTGATCCTGGCGGCGGCAGCTACCATGTCCGGCGCCGAGCCCACATCGGCGCGCAAGGCCAGCACGCCCTCGCCCAGTTCTTTGCCCGCCGCTTCGACGCGCTGCGCGTCCCGGCCGATGATGGCCACCCGTGCGCCTTCCTGCAGGAACAGCTTGGCGGTCGCAAAGCCGATGCCCGTGGTGCCGCCGGTGATCAAGGCGGTTTTGCCAGTCAGTCTACCCATCGTGTTCTCCTTGAGAGTTGAAAAGTTACCGGTTCGTCGTAATTATGTACCGATAGGTATTTAATGTACCGGTTAGTATAATATTCGTCAACAACACGATTGGAGATCACCATGGCACGTGAACGCGGCCGCCCACGCGCTTTCGATATCGACCACGCCCTGGACCGGGCGATGGAAGTCTTCTGGAAGCACGGCTACCAGGATGCGTCTTTGCAGGAGCTGACCGATGCAATGGGGCTGTCGAAACCGAGCTTGTATGCGGCCTTTGGCGACAAGGAGGCGCTGTACCTGAAAGGACTGCAGCGTTACCTGGCGCTGCTGATCGAGCGCCACGCAGGCAAGCTCAATGGCGAGCCGGATGGCCGCACCGCACTCAAGGGTTTTCTCTTTTCACTGGCCGGGATGCTGGCCGATCCGGAGCTGCCGGGCGGCTGCTTCATCATCAACGGCACGGCCGATTGCGGCGGGTCGACCATTCCTGCTTCGGTCGAGATGGCCTTGCGCGAGGCACTGCAGGGTACCGAAACGATGGTGCTGGAACGTTTGAAGCGTGCCGCAAACGATGGCCAGTTGCCGGCCGGGATGACGCCGCAGGCGATGGCAGCGCTGTTCGGCTCATTGATCGCGGGGCTGGGGGTGCTGGCCAAAAGCGGCGCCGGCCTGGCCAAATTGACGACAGTGGTCGAAACGGCAATGGCCGTCTGGCCTCCCAATGGCGCTGCGGCAGCCCATCAAGGTTCTTCAGGCCGTTTCGCCACTGCGTAGACGGCCTGCACCACCATCGCCATCCGCTTGTAATCGAGCTTGTCGAAGGTATCGCCAGCCCGGTGATAGTTCCGATTGCGCATGAATGCCGTATCGGTCACCATCAGGGCCGGATATCCCTGCGCCCAATAGCTGCGATGGTCGGAAAAATCGACCCCTTGCACCATGCTGGGCGCGTTGAGGGAGTAGACCGGCAACTGCGATGCCCCCGCCATTGCCGCCTTCACCGAACGGCTTATGCCAAAGTCGCCAAATTGCCCGACCAGCGCGATGAAGTTGCCGCGGTCCGGGTAAGCAAGCTTCATCGCGGCCAGCGGATAGGCCTGGCTGCCTGGGCGGTCGTCAAAGAAGCCGATCATCTCCAGCGACAGCATCAGCTCCACGTCACGTCCCTCCGCTTTCAAGGCACGGGCATGCCATACGCTGCCCATATGATGTGAGCGGAAATGCGGCGGCTCTTCCAGCGTATATGCCACCAGTTCGACCGGGCGGCTCGGTCCGGACTGCCCCAGCAAGTGCGCCAGCTCCAGCAAACCCGCAATGCCGCTGGCATTGTCGTCGGCTCCCGGTGTGGCGCCATAGCTGTCGTAATGTGCGCCAATCACCAGCAGGCGCCCACGCCCAGGACCAAAGCGGGCGACGACGTTCTTGTAGCGTGCTTCATCGACGACCACCTCCTGGATGGACACCTGTGCACCGGCTTCCTTGAATTGTCCTGCAATGTATTCCGCCGTCCGCAGCAGGTTGCCAGGGTGGTCGAAGGAGCGTGGATGGAAATCGACGGACAGCGTTTTAACGTGCGCTTCGAGCTTGGCGGGGTCGACCGACGGTGGCGCTGACGGGACTGGCGCCACCAGGGGCTGGCAGACCAATGCAATCAATATCAGCATGCATGTACCGATGACGGCCACGGTGGCAATGAGCCTGCGATAGCTGCGCGTGGGCAACTGTGAAAACGCCATTCCTGCTCCTTCGAGTTAAATCGGAAATGCCAACAATATAGCCAGAAAAACAATGACTGTTGTTATATGGATCCACTTCTGAGAAATGATTGGTAATTCGTGAGAATTAGGTATTTACTGCTAAGTACGCGTCAAAGAACGTGTCTGGGAGAGTAAAAATGCATAATAAGACAACATTACAAGTCCTGGCAGCCGCCTCCGGACTTGGGGATGAGCGCATCCAGGAACTCTGGGAAGGGGCAGACATGTATGCCCGTGCCCAGGCTGGGAATCCGGATTCGCCGCGCTACCAGCAAGTGCTGCACGAGCGCATGGCGGCAATGGTCGAACGCGAGGTGGCCAAACGCCATTCCGCGGACGGCGAATCGTGGGTGCTGGCCGACGCCCATCTGGGCCAGATTGAGGTGTCGCTGTCCGATGCCCTGAAAGCCTTCGGCGGCCACACGCACCACGTTATCCACTAGCAAGGCAAGCCGCCAGCACGGCTGTGAACCGCACCCCGATCCCGTGCCGTCCACAATGCGGCGCCTGTTGTACGGCGCCAGCAATCTCCAGCCCAATTCCCGGCATGCCTGAAGGCAAACCGGCGGGCGTGCCCTGCATCCAGTTAGACGAACAAAGGCGCTGCAAGCTGTATGGCTTGCCCGAACGCCCGCTCGTGTGCGTCCAATTCAGCCCCGACGAAGCGGTATGCGGCGAATCGCGCGAGCAGGCCATGCGCTGGCTGGGTCATGGTTCGCAGCTGTAGCGGAAACTGTCATCCAGAGCGAGCGGCAGCACCAGGGTGTGGAGCTGGCGCGTGCGCGCATCTGCGCACAGCGCGGAACGTGCCGCAGCATCGGTGCGGTAATTGGCCCCATATTCCGCATTGAACACCGGCTTGCCGGCTGCGGTGAAGACCTGGTATCCGCTGCATTCGGCAAACTCATGGCACTGTTCATTGACCGCGAAGTCGAAATCGCCGACCAGCTCATTTAACTGGTCCAGATCGTTTTTCAACGCGATGGACAAGTTCCGCTTATGCGCTTCGCTCGCCAGGAAGCGGTTGTAATCGAGCTGCGTGGCTGCGCTCAGCGCAAAGCCGCTGCCGTTGCTGTAACCGTCCACATTGTCCGGCTCGACACCGTTGCAGCCTTTGGAGGCGGCCAGATCCAGCCGCGCCTGCATGATTTTCCGCACATTGGCCGAACGCGTATCGAGCCAGCGCTCGCCCGGCCAGCCGTCCAGGTCATTGCCCATGTCGGCCGGCTGGAACTGGGAAAAATCGAGGCGCCAGTTCTCCGAACTGCCGGCGGAGAAATAGCACACCACTTTCTTCCCTGCGGCCTGCAAGGCCTGGATCGTCGCTGCCGGCGTGTTGAACAGGTCGATGTCGTACACGGTCACCGGATAAGACGTGTTGACCGTGCCGGACAATTGCCACTGCCAGGTGTCGCCCAAGGCCGGCTTCCAGTACGAAGCGGGCTGGGTGCTGCCTGGGCTGGGGGTGAGGCTGGTGCCCGGGCTGCCCTGGCTGGCAGGTCCGGTGGAAGAGCCGCCGCCACCGCATCCCGCGATCGATGCCAGCAGGAGCAGGGCCGGCACCAACAATGTAGGCCGCTGGCGGGAATCAGTGTTTTTGATAGATGCGGACATAGTCGACTTCCATTTGTACGGGGAAAATGCTGTCGTCCACCGGGCCGCCCATGTCGCCGCCGATGGCCAGGTTGAGGAGCAAGTATTGCGGTTGATCGAAGGGCCAGCCGGCGCTGCCGGTCCCCGGGTTGGCATAGGTGTGGTAGACGCGGCCATCCACGCCGATCGCAAGGCTTTGCGGTGTCCAGGTCAGTTGGTAGTTGTGGAAGCTGGTGCAGGCGTCGGCCACAGTCGTGTGGCTGCCATTGCCAACCGGACCCACGCTGCCGGCGGTCGCCGCATTGTGAACCGTGCCGTAGATGGTGGAGGGCTGGCTGCCGGTCTGCTCCATGATGTCGATTTCGCCGTTGGCCGGCCATTGGCCGTTCGCGCCGAGCATCCAGATCGCCGGCCACGTCCCGCGCCCACAAGGCAGCTTGGCACGCACTTCGACAAAACCGCCCGTCCAGCTTGCCTTGCCGCGCGTGATCAGGCGCGCCGAACTATATTGCTGGCCACCATAATCGGCTTGCGTGGTGAGCACTTCCTTGCGCGCTGTGATAATCAGCTTGCCGCTGCTGATGCGCGCGTTTTCCGGACGGCCCGCCGCGTAATACTGCAACTCATTGTTATACCAGCCGGTGGCATTGGCCTCGGTGTCGTAGGTCCATTTGGCGCTGTCCGGCAAGCCGTCGACATTGAATTCATCCGACCACGCCAGCGTGTATCCGGCGGGCGGGCCTTCACTCGTATCGACGGGCTGGCCGGCATTGCTGCCCGCATCGCTGGCGCTGCCACCGCAGGACACCAGGCCAAGCAGGGTGAACGCCAGCACCAAGGGAATTTCTCTTCGCATGAATCATCCGGGAAAATGACGGGGGCCCATTATGTCTTCACTTTCTTACAACTGCCTTGCGCACGCGCTACCGTGCGGCATAATGGGGCCTATGAATTGCCGCGAACACTGCGGCGCCTGCTGCACGGCGCCTTCCATCACCTCCCCCATTCCAGGCATGCCGGACGGTAAACCCGCCGGGGTGCGCTGCGTCCAATTGGGCGACGACATGCGCTGCCTGATCTTCGGCAAGCCTGAACGCCCGGCGTTTTGCGCCGGGCTGCAACCCTCTGAAGAAATGTGCGGCAACAGCCGTGAGCAGGCCATGGCCTGGCTCGGCAAGCTGGAACGCGAGACGGCGCCGGGTTAGCGCAGCCTGGAAACGGTTCCATGCTAATATGTTCAGCTATGAACCAAAGCATCGGCCACCGCCACCGTCTTTCCACCCGCCTGGCATTCCTGACAGCCGGCCTTGCCATGTCCGCCTGGGCGCCGCTGGTGCCGTATGCGAAAGAGCGCTTGCAACTGGCGGAAGGCCCGCTTGGCCTGCTGCTGCTTTGCCTCGGCCTCGGTTCGCTGCTGGCAATGCCGCTGACCGGCGCGCTCGCGGCGCGTTTTGGCTGCCGCAAGGTGGTGCTGTGGTCGGC
>JBCNOP010000046.1:0-28123 GCA_039593775.1 Pseudoduganella sp. | reverse complement strand
CGGGGTACAACTACCACAATGCCTCACATGAAATCGCACTATCACGTACTGGACGGCCTGCGCGGCACCGCTGCATTTAGCGTGTTTGCTTTCCATTTCCTGGAAATGCTGGTGCCAAGCCTGGACAAGAATCCCATGCCGCATACCTTCCTTGCGGTGGACTTCTTCTTTGCGCTCTCGGGATTCGTGCTGGGGCATGCCTACGACGGGCGTGGCCTGGCGCCGGCGCAGTTCTTTGCACGGCGGCTGGTACGCCTGCATCCGATGGTTGTGGTAGCGATGGTAGTCGGCATCGTGGGCTATGTGCTGGACCCGTTCGTGGGCAACGCGCAGCGCGTGCTGTCGCCAGGGATGCTGCTGCTTACGTTCGCCCTCAGCCTGCTGCTGTTGCCGGCTCCAACGCTGCCCAATTACTTCGGCGAGACGCATCCGGTCAACGGCCCGGCGTGGACGCTGTCGCAGGAGTACGTCGCGAACCTGCTGTTTGGCCTGTTTGCGCCGCGCCTGGGCCGCCGCCTGCATATCTTCCTGTGCGCAGCCAGTGCGCTGGCCTTGCTGTGGACCGCAAGGAAATTCGGCAACCTTGGCTATGGCTGGGGCTGGGACCATTACTGGGTGGCGCCAGTGCGCCTGGCCTGTCCATTCCTGCTAGGGCTCCTGGTGTACCGCATGAAACTGCGGATGTCGGTGCCGGCACCATTCATCGTTCTCTCAATGCTGCTGCTCGCCGTGTTCTGCGCTCCTGCGTTCGGCGCCGCCAACTGGCTGTTCGAAGCTGCCTGCGTGATCGTGGTATTCCCGCTGGTGCTGATGGCAGGCGCCGGGTCGAAGCAGCCGGATGGCACGACCGATGCGGTGGTGCGCCTGGTGGGCGAGCTGTCCTATCCGGTCTATATCGTGCATTACCCGTTTATTTACCTGTTCGCCCACTGGAACTGGACGGCCCATCCATCCAGGCCGGTTCTGGCGGCAGTCATCGTTGGCCTGTATTGCGGGGTGACTTTGTTTGCGCTGGGCTTGTCGCGCTGGTATGACCGGCCGGTGCGCGCATGGTTGTCACGTGCGTTGTCGGAACACCAGGCGGGCCGCAGCCCGTCCGGCGTCCAGGTCCCGTTGTTGTAACCTGTAGTCTCCTCTACCTATTCCGGTAGTTTTCGGGGCGGCTTCGGCCGCCCCTTTTTTCGAGGAACCCATGAAATTGAAGAATACGATCAGTCTCCTGTCCGCCGCGGTAGCAATGTGCTGCGGTACTGCGCTGGCCGCGCCGGAAGGCAAACCGTGGATGAATACCCAGCTTGGCGCCGCGCAGCGCGCCGATCTCGTTGTCAAGGAAATGACGCTGGACGAAAAACTGAAGCTGGTTTTCGGCTATTTCGGCATGGATCACGAAGGGAAGAAAACCAAGCGTCCCCAGGAATCTCATGACCAGTCGGCCGGCTTCGTATATGGCGTGCCGCGCCTGGGCATTCCCAACCTGTGGGAGACTGATGCCGGCATCGGCGTGGCAAGCCAGGCTGGCCCCAATGCGCGCCCGGCCACTGCGCTGCCGTCGGGCTTGAACACGGCTGCTACCTGGGACCTGCAAACGGCTTACGCTGGCGGCGCCATGATCGGCGCCGAGGCGCGCGGCTACGGCTTCAACGTGCTGCTGGCAGGCGGCGTGAACCTGATGCGCGATCCGCGCAACGGACGCAATTTCGAGTATGGCGGCGAGGATCCGCTGTTGGCGGGCAAGCTGGTTGGGGCGCAAATCAAGGGCATCCAGTCGCAGCGCGTGGTGTCCACGCTCAAGCATTATGCGCTGAACGACCAGGAGTCCGGCCGCACCACGCTGAACGTGAAGATCGACGACCAGTCAGCCCGCATGTCCGACCTGCTGGCCCTGCAGATTGCCAAGGAAGAAGGCAATCCCGGCGCCGTGATGTGCTCCTATAACCGCGTCAACGGCGTGTACGCCTGCGAAAACAGCTACCTGCTGAACGAAGTGCTGAAGAAAGACTGGGGCTTCAAGGGCTGGGTCATGTCGGACTGGGGCGCGACCCACAGTACCGTCGCGGCGGCAAACGCAGGCCTGGACCAGCAGTCCGGCATGCCGTTCGATCTTTCCGACTATTTCGGCCCGCCCCTGAAGGAGGCCGTATTGAATGGCTGGGTGCCGCAGGCGCGCCTGGACGATATGGCGCGCCGCGTGCTGCATGCCATGTTCGAGCATGGCGTGGTTGACCACCCGGTGGCAGTGGAGCCGGGCAAGATCGACTTCAATGCGCATGCCGCCGTGTCGCTCAAGGACGCGCAGGAAGGCATGGTGCTGCTGAAGAACAGCGCGAACGTGCTGCCGCTGGATAAGTCCGTGAAGCGCGTGGCCGTGATCGGCGGCTATGCCGACAAAGGCGTGCTGGCAGGCGGCGGCTCCTCGCTGGTGTATCCGGCGGGCGGTAATGCGGTGCCTGGGCTGGAGCCGAAGACCTGGCCTGGCCCGGTCATGTATTACCCGTCGTCGCCATTGAAGGCCATCCAGCAGCGCCTGCCATCGGCCCAGGTATCCTTCAGCGACGGCGTGGACAGGGCGGCAGCGGCCAGGCTGGCGCAGGAAAGCGATGTGGTCGTGGTCTTCGCCACCCAATGGACCGGCGAAGCGCTTGACGTTCCCAACCTGTCGCTGCCGAACAAGCAGGACGAGCTGATTGCGGCAGTGGCGGCGGCGAACCCGAAAACCGTGGTGGTGCTGGAAACCGGCGGCCCGGTGACCATGCCGTGGCTGCCGAAAGTCCCGGCCGTGCTGGAGGCCTGGTACCCGGGCACCAGCGGCGGCGAGGCGATTGCCAGCGTGCTGTTTGGCGAGGTGAATCCGTCCGGCCACCTGCCGGCCACGTTCCCGGCCTCGGAGTCGCAACTGCCGCGCCCAGTCCTGGACGGTTACCCGGAAGTGGCCGACAAGCGCTTTGACGTCGAATACCGCGAAGGTGCGGCAGTCGGCTACAAGTGGTTCGACCTGAAGGGCCTGCAGCCGCTGTTCCCGTTCGGCCACGGCCTGTCCTACAGCGACTTTACCTTCTCCGGCCTGTCGGCCGGCGTGAAGGATGGCGCACTGCGGGCATCGTTCACGGTGAAAAACGTCGGCAAGCTGCCAGGCAAGGAAGTGGCCCAGGTCTATGTTTCCCCACTCAAGGCCAAGTGGGAGGCGCCGAAACGCCTGGCCGGTTTCCAGAAGGTGGACTTGCAACCGGGCGCCGAAGCCCAGGCCTCGGTGACGGTCGATCCGCGCCTGCTGGCCATGTACGATTCCGCCAGCAAGACCTGGAAGGTAGCAAAAGGTGATTACAAGATCATCCTCGCAGCCGATGCTGCCGGCAGCAAGGCGGTCAGCGCCGTGGTGCACCTCGAAGCGGCGGCCTATGACGTGAACGGCAAGCCCTTGCGCCAGAAACGTTGAAGCGGCGGGGCGGGGCGCGCGATTAATTGCACCGCGTGACTGGTTGAACTGTTATGATGCAAAAAGCAATGTTGACCCGTTGCGCGGAGACAGTTCAACCACCCTAAGAAAATGCAAGAGTTCTACAAGAAGGCGCTGCTGGCACTGATTGGCATTGTAGTGGCGGACGCATTGCTGGCCTTATTCCTTGTCTACCAGAGTTACCTGTCGGTCCCCCTGGCGGCGACAAACCGGGCAGGGGCGGGTTGGCACTACATGACCAACTCCGACGTGGAAATGGGCGGCACGTCGACCGTCCGCATCCCTGACCTGCAGCGTGAGCAACTGCATTTCAATTTCCGGCTGACTGACGTTGGCAAATATCCGTTCGCGTCGGCCGGGCTGGTGCTGCACGATGCGCAAGGCCGCCTTGCGCTGGTGGACTGGACGAAGTACTCGGACATCACCTTCCTTGCGAGGTGCGCGCCGGCCAACTCCATGATCCTCAGCGTGTCGACCTTTGATGACAAGGTTTCCAAAGCCGGCCAATTCCTGACCTACCGTTCGCCGGGAACTTATTTTTCGTGCAACGAACGTGGGGTGCCGGTCTCGATCGACCTGACGCGGCTGGCGATTCCGGACTGGTGGTTCAACACCGTCAACCTCGACCTGTCGCACCAGGGTTATAAATTGAACAAGGTGGCGAAGTTCGTATTCGGCACCAGCAGCCAGAGCCCGCACAACGTCGATTCCTATCTCGATATCAGCGAGCTGGTTTTGCACGGCCGCGACTACCGCTATATCGCAGCATTGGTGGTGCTCCTGCTGGCCAGCTGGGTGGCATTCGCCTGGTGGTTCTTCCGCGCGCATTCCGCGGCCCTGACCGCCAGCCTCAATTCCATGATGAAAAAGGACCTGCCGCTGGTCGCCTATCGCCAATTAACGCTGGAGCCTTATAAGGATAAAGAAAAGGCGACCATACTGAAATTTATCGCAACGAATTTCACTAATCCCGATATGGACCTGGAATTCGTTGTCAGCTCGACCGGCACCAACCGCAATAAGGTCAATGACGTCCTGAAAACAGAACTGGGCATGACTTTCACCAGTTACCTGAATAAATTGCGGCTGACCGAAGCGGCGCGCTTATTGCTTGAAATGGAGTCGGCAACAATCGCGGAAATCGCTTATTCGGTCGGTTATTCAAACGTTTCCTATTTCAATAAACTGTTCAAGGAAGAATACGGCTGCACGCCGAAATCTTTCCGCACCCTGACTACCCAGCAGGACCAGTCCAACGCCCCGCCCGGGGCCGAAACGGTGTCGCAAAACGGCACCGAAACCGCCTGACGGACTTGCACTACCTGCAGAACTAATCGCAATTTCTGCATTTTGCTAGAAATTCCCCCGGGGGCGTTACCGCCCCGAAGGGTCTCCCTCCTATGCTTGGCCTGTGGCTTAGCTTCCGCTATCCACTTCAGGATCGATTGTCAAATAAGCAAAGACTGGGGGCGCACGCGCCACCTGGCATAACGGAGACACCCATGGAAAAGATATTCAGAGCCCATCCGCAACGTGGCTGGAACAGGACCCGGATTACAGAAAGCATTTTCCCGGCCGATTTTGCGCCGGGCGGCTCGTTGCGCAGCTAGCGCGCAGCGGTAGTTTTCTGGAATTAATTCGAAACCTGTTTCCTGAGCGGCGAAGATGAATACCTCCAAAAAAGCGCACCGTATTGCCCTGTTATTTAACGCAAATAAGAGTTTTGACCGTGAAGTTATTTCCGGGATTGCCGCCTACCTGAGCAGCACCCGCGCGGCATGGGATTTATTCCTGGAAGAAGATTTTCGCCTGCGCCTGGCCGGAATTGAACATTGGCAGGGCGATGGCATTATTGCCGATTTCGACGATCCGGCCGTGGCCGCTGCGCTGTCACGCTGCCGGGTGCCGGTGGTGGCGGTGGGCGGATCGTACGCCTGCGAGGACGAGTATCCGCAAGGATTGCCTTACGTCGCTACCGACAATTTCAAGCTCATCAAGCTGGCCCGCGACCACCTGATCGACGTCGGCCTGCACCGCTTCGCCATGTTCAGCCTGCCCAAGGCCAAGGAAAACCGCTGGGCGCAGGAGCGCGAAATCGCCTTCCGCAGCCTGATGGCGGCCGACCAGATGGAGCCCGAAATCTTCCGCGGCTGCGAGACCAGCGCCTCGGCCTGGGATGAATCGGTGGAAGGGCAGATTGCCTGGCTGCGCAGCCTGCCGAAACCGGTCGGCATCATCGCCGTGACGGATGCCCGTGCCCGGCAGCTGCTGCAGGCCTGCGTCATTGCCGGCATCGCGGTGCCGGAGCAAGTGGCGATCATCGGCATCGACAACGACCCGCTGGTGCGCATGCTGACCCGGATTCCGCTCAGTTCCGTGATCCAGGGAGCGCAGGAGATGGGGCGCACGGCGGCGCACTTGCTGGACCAGATGCTGCATGGCGTGCGCCTGTCGAATACGCGCATCCTGATGCCGCCAGCCGGCATCAATGTGTTTGCGTCGAGCCAGCACCAGCCGGTACGCCATCCGCATGTGGCGCGTGCCAAGCACTTCATCCGCCAATACGCCTGCCAGGGCATCAAGACCCACCAGGTGGCCGAATACGTGGGCGTGTCGCGCTCCTCGCTGGAAGCCTATTTCAGGCAGGAGCTCGGATGCAGCGTGCACGACCTGATCCTGCAATTCAAGCTCGATGCCGCCAAGGCGGGGCTGGAGTGCGGCGAGCGCAGCATCGCGGATGTGGCCCTCGGCTGCGGCTTCACCTCGACCCAGTACATGCACCTGGTATTCAAGCGCGAGCTGGGCTGCACCCCGCGCGCCTACCGCGACAAAGTCATGGCAGACGCGGGATAAAGCAGTTTCACCGCCCCAAATGAAAAGGCCGCACATTTCGATGTGCGGCCTTTGTTTTTAGTGCCTGACCCTGCGGGTCAGGCACTGGTTTACCGGTTTGCTTACCAAAGCGTGCCGTACACAGTCGCCAGCGCCACCCCGATGATCGCCGAGCCGGCCAGGAAAGCGCCATCCACACGGAACAGCGAAGTATCCACATGCAGGTGCTTGACCGTACCATCGCGCTTGGCCTCAGCCAGCTTGCTGATCAGGACCATGCCGGCCACCACGAACCAGAACACGATGAACATGCGGTCCAGGAAGGGAATCTCGGCCACGCCAGCCTCGGTGACCTTGGCAAAGCCGATCGGCACCAGGAAGGACAGGTCCATCATGGTCGGCAGGAACTTCAGCACAATCGAGCCGGCCAGGCCGCCGACGGTGGCAAACATGGCAGCGCCGGAGGTGGTTTTCTTCCAGAAGAAGCCCATCAGGAACATGGCCAGGATGCCCGGCGAGACGAAGCCGGTGTATTCCTGGATGTACTGGAAGCCGCCTTTCTTGTCGATGCCAAGCAGCGGTGCGATCAGCACGGCCAGCGCCATCGACGCCACCACGCTGACGCGCCCGATCCACACCATGCGCTGTTCGGTGGCCTGCTTGTTGAAGGTCTTGTTGTAGATATCCAGCGTGAAGATGGTGGCGATACTGTTTGCCTTGCCGGCCAGCGAAGCCACCACGGCGGCGGTCAGCGCGGCAAACGCCACGCCCTTCAGGCCCGATGGCAGCAGGTTAAGCAGGACAGGGTAGGCGCGGTCCGGATTCAGTTCGCCGCCCTGGCGCATGGCGTCGCCCAGCGCGCCGGATTTGTCCAGGGCATAGGCAGCGATACCAGGCAGCACCACGATCAAAGGCATCAGCAGCTTGAGGAAAGCCGCAAACAGCAGGCCTTTGCGGGCAGTCGGCAGGTCGGCGCCCAGGGCACGCTGGGTGATGTACTGGTTGCAGCCCCAGTAGTTCAGGTTGACGATCCACATGCCGCCCAGCAGGACCGACAGGCCCGGCAGGTCCATGTAGTTCGGGTCTTCGCGCTTCAGCACCATGTCGAAGTGGCCGCGCGCCACGCCGAACAGCTCGGACAGGCCGTCCAGCGCGCCATGCTTGCCCGCCAGGCCGGCAACCAGGTCGAGTGCCAGCCAGGTGGTCACCAGGCCGCCCACCACCAGGCAGGCCACCTGCACCACGTCGGTGTAGCCGATCACCTTCATGCCGCCCAGGGTGATGATGGCCGCAAATATGGCCAGGAACAGCATGCATGGCAGCAGGGCGATGCCCGACAGGCTGGAAATCGCCAGCGCGCCGAGGTAGAGGATCGAGGTCAGGTTGACCACCACGTACAGGCCAAGCCAGAACAGCGCCATGGTGGTTGCCACGGCCTTGCCGTAGCGCTGCTCGAGGAACTGCGGCATAGTGTAGATGCGGTTCTTCAGGTACACCGGCATGAAGAACACGGCCACGATGACCAGGGTGGCGGCTGCCATCAGCTCATACACCGCAATGGCCATGCCGATCTTGTAACCGGAGCCGCTCATGCCGATGAACTGCTCGGCCGAGATGTTGGACGCGATCAGGGAGGCGCCAATGGCCCACCAGGTCAGCGAGCCTTCAGCCAGGAAGTAGTCGTGCGAAGCCTGGCCGGAACTGTTTTGCTTGCGGCGGTAGATCCAGATGCCGTAACTGGCGACGGCGATGAAGTAAATCAGGAAGACAATCAAGTCTAGGTTTGAAAAGGTACTCATGCGTTGCTCACGTGTGGAGGTTGTCTCTGGGCTGGGCTGGCGCCGTGGCCCTGTTATATTCAAGGTGCGCTCGCATTATTGCCCATTCCCTGGCGCCGCAGACGGCTTTGCGGGGCAGTTCGCCAGAATCGTTTCAAGCCTTGGTGATTTTAGTAATTGAATCCCCATGCCTCGGATAGCAGAATGGCATGGTGCCAATATCGTGTGCACAGGAAGCCGATCTTTTAATGATGACCAAACCCTTTTCCGGCTCCGCGCCAGAGGCGGACGAATACCGCTTGTTCACTCTCAGGAACGCCAACGACATGCTGGTCACGATCAGCGAACATGGCGCCGCCTTGTGTTCCTGGCGTGCGCCGGACCGCTATGGCCGCATGGCCGACGTGCTGCTGGAACCGGCGCGCCCCGCCAACCCCGCCCTGTGGCAAGGACGCCACGATGGCAGCGATGTCGTGCTGCTCCAGATGGGGCCCGGCAACGCAGTGGCGCAGATGGCGCGCTATCGCCTGGACGACGATGGCAGCCTGGTCGTCGAACACGAAGTCATGGCCATGGCGCCGGTGCCGTTCGACGTTGCCCTGAACCCCTGTTTCAACCTGAACGGCGGGGTTGCCGACGTCGGCGACCACATGGTGCAGATCGATGCCGATTACTACGTCGAGGTGGATGCCGTGGGCACGCCGGTTGGTGTCGCTGCGGTAGGCGGCACGGCTTTCGACTTCCGCCAGCCGGCCCCCATCGGTGCCCGCCTGCGCTGGCCCGATAGCCAGGTGCGCATGAAAGGCGGCTTCGATCACTGTTTCTTCGTGCGTAACCACTTTTCAGGCGGGCAGGGTGACTTGCGGGAGGTGGCGCGCGTGTACGAGCCGGGTTCCGGGCGTTGCCTGCAGATCCACACCACCGAGACGGCCGTGCAGTTCCGCGCCAGCCACAAGGGAGGCTTCTGGCTGGAAGCCAAAGCGCATCCCGAGCTGACCAGCGCCGCCTGGCCGCAGATCATCGTCCTGCCGGGGCAGGTGTACCGGCAGACCACCGTCTACCGGCTCTCCTTGCAAATATGAGGAAGGGCTAGGCCGGTTTCAGGCCGCGGTAGGCGAACTGCCGCGCCCTGACTTCACCCGTTCCGGCGCTGTAGATGGCGACTTTCAGGCTCAGGAAACCGCCAAACACATTGTGGTGGAAGCCCGACACCTCCATTTGCCACGGATGCTTGATCCACTTCACGCCATCGAAGGAATAGTGGAAGGTGACAATATTGCCGCGGTTGGCGAGCCTGATATGGACTGTGCTGGCCTGGACTTTCTCCCGCATCCAGCCTTGTTCCTCGCTGCAGTGGTAGGTGAACATCTGCGTCGGGCTGAAACCGATGCCGCAGTAGCCTCGCTGGCTGTAATACAGCAGCAAGCCGCCTTGCGCGCCGTCAGCGATATCGAGCACCACCGAGGCCTCGTAGTCGCGGTCGCCCACCACGCAAGTCAGCGGCGAACAGTCGGAAGGCGAACTGCCTTTGCCCTTGATGGCCAGCCCTTTGCTGTCGTAGCGGGCGCGCGCCCTTTCGCCAGGGGCCGGGTCAAAGAAACTCCACTGGATGCCGAACCGGTCCGACGAAAAATCGTCAGACAGGGCCTGGCCGCTCGGCGAGGGCCGGCCGCCTTTTGGCTTGGGCAGGGCCCTCGACAAGGTGCCGCCGCGTGCGTGGAACCAGCCATCCCTGGTCCATTCAATCGGCTCGAGCAGGGTTTGGCGGCCAAGCGTGCGGAAGCCGTTTTCGTAAGCGTGGTACACCATCCACCAGTCGCCGCCCGGTCCTTCAATGACCGTGGCGTGGCCGCGCGACCACCAGGGTTCATCCGCGCTGCGGGTGCGCACGATCGGGTTGGCCGGGCAGTCCTGCCATGGCCCGTGGATCGAACGCGAACGCGCGGCGATTACCATGTGGCTGGTCGGCGGGCCTGACGTGCCCCCAACGGCGGTCACCAGGTAGAACCACTCGCCGCGCCGGAACAGCTTGGGGCCTTCTGGCGCGAACATCTCCACGACCCAGTCTTCCGGATAGCGCCAGGGGTTGTAGACCTGCTCCAGCTGGCCGACGGTCGACAGGCCATCGTCGGCCAGGCCGATGCGGCGCACGCCGTTGAAGAACAGGTAGCGCTTGCCGTCCTCGCCGACCGCGTGGCCGGGATCGATGCAGCCTTTCAGCTTGAGGTCGAGCGGATCGCTCCACGGCCCGCGGATATTATCGGCATGGATGACGAAGATCGAATCGCCGGCCGGGATGTAGATGAAGTAGCGCCCATTGTGCTTGACCAGGTCCATCGCCCACACGGAGCCGAGTGGCTTGTTCAGCGCCGCGCAGATGGGAGCCCAGTTGACCAGGTCGCGCGAATGCCAGATGACAGCGCCGGGGTAGGACAGGAACGACGAGAACGTCATGTAGTAGTCGTCGCCATCCTTCAGGATGGTCGGGTCAGGGTGGTCGCCCGGCACAATGGGGTTGAGGTAGCTGCCATTGCCCAGGTCCGCCTTGCGCTGGCCTTCAATGCCATATGCCGCGCCGCGCCTGGCATCGGGCGCGCAGGCAGCGCTGGCGCCCAACGGCGTGGCGGCGGCGCCCGCACCGGCCAGGGCCAGCTTGAGCAAGCCGCGCCGCCTGGCCGGATCGACCGCTGTTGAAGCTTTCTTCACTTGCCTGCGACCCTGGTAATGGATGGTGCCTTGCGCGACAGTTCGCTGTCGCCATTCACGGTCAGTTTGCCGGCGGCATCGTTCCATTGCAGCCTGGCCAGGGTGCCCTTGTTCTTCTCGTAGTCGTACGACACGCCATCGTCGTCGTACAGCGCGAACTCGCCATCCTTGCCCGGGTAGACGCGGATTTCGCTGATCGCCTGCTTGCTCGCGGTGGACTGGATGTCGGCGCCCAGCGGAATGATGGAGCCCGCGCGCACGAAGACCGGGATCTGGTCGATCGGCGCAGCCACGCGTACCCAGCGGCCGCCGGCCAGCTTCTCGTTGGTCCAGAAGTTGTACCAGTCGCTGCCTGCCGGCAGGTAGACATCCTTCTCGGTCTGTCCCTGTTCCGTCACCGGTGCGACCAGGAAGGCCGGGCCGAACATGTACTGGGTGCCGATATTGGCCACCTTCGGATCGTTCGGGAAATTCATCCAGAGGGGACGCATGAATGGCGCGCCGCTGTCATACGTTGCCTTGGCCTGGCTGTAGATGTAAGGGATCAACTGGTAGCGCAGGCGGTCGAATCGCGCCATGACGGTTTCGGCCTGCTGGCCGAATTCCCAGATTTCGGCGTGCTTGCGGTCACCGTGCAGGCGCAGCGTCGGCAGGAAGGTGCCGTACTGGAACCAGCGGGTGAGCAATTCAGGATAGTCGTGGTTCTGGCCAATGGTCGCTTCGGCGCCGCGCGGGTCGAGCAGCGGCGGCTTGGTGGCGCTGGTGCTTTGTGGCAGCCATTGCCAGCCGCCGATGTCGTTGCCCCAGTAAGCGATGCCGGAGGCAGTCATGTTCAGGCCCGTTGGCACCTGGCGCGCCAGCGCTTCCCAGGAAGGATTGATGTCGGAAGACCAGAACAGGGCGCCGGTGCGCTGCGAACCAAGGTAGGCGGCCCGCGACAGGATCAGGGCGCGCTTGTTCGGCTTCCAGGCGCGCATGCCCTGCTGCACGCTTTCCACGTGCAGCAGCGGGAACACATTGTGATAACGGTCGCCGGAACCGATCGAATAGAAGTGGCCATCCGGTACCAGGTCCGGCTCGGTCTCGTCCAGCCAAGGGTAGTCGAAGCCTTGCGACAGCACGTTGTCGCGCATGCGCTCCCAGAACCATTGACGCGCCGCCGGATTGGTGGAATCGATCAGCGCGCCGGCGCGGTCCGAGCGGAAGGGCAGGCCGTCGACCGTCTTGCCGTCCTTGTCCTTCAGGAAGTAGCCTTTCGCGTCCAGCTCATTGAAGTAGCGGCTGGAGGTTTCGAAGCGCGGCCAGACCGAGACGATCGACTGCATGCCCAGGTCGTGCAGTTCCTTATTCATGGCTGCGGGGGCGGGGAATTGCGCCGGGTCGATGTCGAGCTGGCCCATGCGGGTCCAGTAGAACCAGTCCACCACCATCACATCCAGCGGATACTTCTTCTGGCGGTAGGTGTTGGCGACGCGCAGGATTTCCTGCTGGCTTTCGTAGCGGGCCTTGGACTGGATCAGGCCGAAGGCTGCCTTGGGAGGGATCGGCGTTTTGCCTGTCACGCGGGCGTAGCCGGAATAAATCTCCTCGGGCGTGTTGCCGGTGATGACGAAGAAGCTGACACGCTCGCCCACATTGGACGAGAAAGAAGTGCGGCCATTGATGCCGCCAATGAAGCGGGTAGCGGAAGGATTGTCCCACACGATGCCATAGCCTTTGGATGACACCATGAATGGCACGCAAACGGTTTCGCCACCGGGTGCGTCGTACCAGTGCTTGCAGTCGAGCACACGGCCACGCAGGTCGAGCGGGCCGGTCGACTCCTGGTTCTGGCCCATGCCGTAATAGTGCTCGTCCGCCGGCGCGCTGAAGCTGGCGCTGGCCTGGTAGGTTTTCTCGCCGGCGACGGTTTGCGGCGCCAGGTCCCAGCCCGTCATGTCGAGCACCAGCTCGCCCTTGGCGTTGCGCACCTGCAGCGCGACCGGCGCCAGTTGCGGCGCGAAGTATTTTTCCATCTGGCTCGGCACGCGCGGCTGCGGGGCCGGGGCGACGCGCAGGTTCATTGCCGGTGAGGCGAAGGTGTCGCCATCCTTGCCGCCGCTGTGGCGGAAAGCCGAATTGTCCGAGTTCTTCGGCAGGATGCCGTAGCCAGGACCCTTCAGGGCTTCGGCCTTGTCGGCGGCAATCGTGATATGGACCACGTTCGGGCCGTAAGCTTCTACCGAAACCCAGGCGCCATTGCGGTCAAGGGTGGTGATCGGTGCCGCCAGCGCCGATGCCGAGGCGCCCAGCGCCAAAGCGGAAACCGCAGCCGCCAATGGCTTGCGCTTGCAATGCAACTTCATGACATCTCCTGATTATTGTTGAATGAGTTTGTGTTCGAGCAGCCAGTCCTCGGCGCGGCGCGGCCAGTTCGATGCATTGCCGTTGCCGGCGCGCATAGCCATGCCGTGGCCGCCGTGCTCGAACACCAGCAATTCGGCCGGCACGTGGGCACGGGTCAGGGCCTGGAAGTACTGGATGCTGTTGTCGGGCGGGACGGCGCCGTCGTCCTGGGAGTGAACCAGCAAGGTGGGGGGAGTCGCGGCGGTAACCTGCTTTTCGAGGGACATCAGCTGCACCAGCGATGCCGGCGGCTTGGCACCGAGCAGTGCTTTGCGCGAGCCATCATGTGTGGCCGGGCCTTCCATCGCGATCACCGGGTACATCAGGATGGCGAAATCTGGGCGTGCGCTGACAGCATCCAGTGCGTTGCCGGTGCGGCCGGCAGGGTGGGCGTACAGGGTGGAGGCGCTGGCTGCCAGGTGGCCACCGGCCGAGCTGCCCATTACGCCGATGCGGTCAGGCGCAACGCCGAACTTCTCGGCTTGCGAACGGACCAGGCGGATAGCGCGCAGCACGTCCTGCAAAGGCGCAGGGTGGCCGTAGTCGGACAGGCGGGACTTCAGCACGAAGGCGGTGATGCCAATGCTGGATAGCCATTGCGCATACTGCCGACCTTCTCGGGTGAAGGAGAGAAATTCATAGCTGCCGCCGGGGCAGATGATGACGGCGGTGCGGGCAGGGCGGTCGAACGAGGCTGGATAGACTGTCAGCGAGGGCTGGCTGATATTGCTGATGCGCTCACCATCGACGCGCTCGGGGCCGGGGTTGGGCCGGGCGTTTGGCACGCCTTCCGGCCACAGGGGCACAACGGTTTCTTGGGCGTGGGCGCCGCAGCCGGCGGCCAGCAACAGCAGGGCCAGTATCCATGCTCGCATAGCTTCTTATCTCCAGTATTTTTTTGCAAACCGGACCATCTTTGCAGACTGCGCAAGGTGCCGCAATTACGAAAATCACCGAGCCGGTGAATGATTTACCGCAAGCGCGTAACGCGGGGCGTCATTCCTCCCAGCGCAAGTGGACAACCTTGTAGCCGTTGTCCTTGATGGCCTTGAGCAGGGCCGGCAGCGCCTCGACGGTGGGCGGGTTCGCGTCGTGCATGAGGAGGATGCCGCCGCCGGTTTGCCCAAGCCGCGCCACCAGGCGTTCGACCAGGGCGGCGCTGCGCATGTCGTTCGGCATGTAGTCGTCAATACCGAGGTCCACCGAGGCTACCGTCACGTTCTTTTCCTTGAGCGCCGCGAGGATCGGTGGCGTCTCCTCGAGGTATGGGAAGCGGTAGGCCGGCGGCGGGCCATCAAACACTTTGGTGAACGCCTGTATTCCCTTATCGAGATCCGCCAATTGCCCGGCCGGCGGCATCGCCTTCAATGATGGATGGGCGAAGCTGTGCAGGGCCGGGGTATGGCCGGCTTGTGCCACACGCTTGCCCAGTTCGGGGTGCTCGGCAAGGTTGGCGCCGGTCATGAAGAAGGTCGCTTGCACGCATTGCGTCGACAGGATGTCCAGCACGCGCTCGATCAGGCCGGGCACGGGACCGTCGTCGAAGGTCAGCACCACCTCGCCTTTCTGCAAGGGTAGCGGCCCGTGCTGCACCTGGCCATAAGCCGCGAATTCGCGCTTGAGCGTCAGGGTGCGCGACGTGCCCAGCGCATCTGCGGGACATGCCATCGCGGCCAACGGGGCGGCCAGGCTTGCGCACAGCAGCAGGGAAAGAGAGTATTGCTTCATATGTACCTCAAAGTTTCAGGAACCAGCGGCGCCGGTAACAGGCCCACAGCACCAGGAACTGGAGCAGCAGGTAGAGCAGGCCAAAGGTGAACGAAGCCGCATAGGGATCGAGCACGCGGCTCAATGCCTCCTGTCCGGCGATCCGGATCGAAGCCGGGGTGTTGCCGGCCGCGCTCCAGTTGTAATCAAGCAGCGGGGCGACGAGGAAGCTGGTGATATAGGCCAGCAGGGGATTGGCGCCATAGACCTGCAAGGGGAACAGGAGCTGGCCGGACTTCGGGGTGCCGGCGAGTATTGTGAACGCGGACAAAAGGACCAGGGCAAAGCCGCCGCTGAACAGCGCGAAGGTCGCAGTGTAGATATTCTTGATGATCGGGCAGACGCCGGCCAGCGCCATCGCCGCCGCCATCATGAACATACCGCTTGCGAAGGCAGCGAGTGCAGGATGCTTAACCTTGCCGCTCCTGTATGCGACACCGGCCAGCACACCGATCAGGATGCTGGCACAACTGGTGTAGGCATTGAGCAGGCCGTCCGGGTCGAACACGACCTTGCCTTCCACTGGCCACCAGATGAACATGTGCGGGACAGTGAATAGCTGGCGGTCGATATAGGCGGGCCAGCTTCCGACAGGGTCGAAGCGTGGCGCGCCGAAGCCTGGCACTGGCACGTAATAGAGCAGGGCCCAATGGGTAAGCAGAATCAAGGCTGTCGCCGCGCCGATCAGGCGAGCATCGAACGCCGCTGCGCCGCCGGACGTGGGCCGGGTCGCCAGCAGGACCACGGGCAGGGCCAGGGAAAAAGCGAGGCCGATTTTCTGCAGCACGCCGGGAATGCGCAAATGGGCGAGGTCGAAAGCGGGATAGGCATTCAGGAACAATCCGATCGCGACAAGCATCGCCGCGCGCCATAGGCCGTGCCGCAGGAGTGCCGCTTTCGACTGGCCTGCCGATATCCGGTGCGACAATGAATATGGCAGCGCCGCTCCGATGCAGAACAGGAAGGCCGGCGCCACCATGTCGATCAGGCTGACGCCTTCCCATTTTGCATGGACCATCCACGCGTATTGCTTCTCCCACGCTCCGGGAGTGAGGTTGAACAGCATGCCGATGATGCTAAGGCCGCGCAGCCAGTCGAGCGCCTGCCAGCGCGCCACCGTGGTATTCGTCATCATTCCCCTTTCAGGTATTGCCACTCGACTGCGTCGGTTGCAGGGCCGGCGCTCACTTCCACCCGGTTGCCGCCGGGCGCCAATAGCACATGCCAGCTCGCTATGCGGCCCACGACGGCTTGCTCGCCCAGGTCGATGCCGTTGAGGCGCAGTCGGGCACTGGGCTGGTTGCTATACACCTTGAGTTCCGTATTCGCCGTTGTGCGGGGCGTGTGGCGACGCGAAGTGATGTAGACCATGGGGCGCGAGCTCCAGTTGGCCTGGTACCAGTAGAAGGCGTCCTTCTTCACCTGCCGGTCGAAGCTCACCAGCCCCTTGTCGTTGAAGCCGGGGGTATCGCCTTCATTGCGACCCGCCGATGGAAAATCAAAGCCGACCCAGACAAACGTCGCCCATAGCCATGGCCGTTCGGACAACTGGCGCCATGCCGCCTCGTGGTACAGGGCCTGGTACTGCTCGGGGTGCCAGCGTCCGGCGGGAAGCGGACGGCGGGGCGGGTCCTCCTGCTGCTGCACGCTGGCGCCCGCTCCGTACTCGCTGACTGCCTGCGGCGTGGCGGGGCGCTTCGCGTGGTTCGCGTCCAGGAAGGGGCCAAGGTCGCCAAACTTCCCTTCGTACCAGCCGAAATAGACGTTCGAGCCGACGGCATCGGTGTGCGAAGCCTGCGCGCCGTCGATCGGTCCGCAGCAATTGGCGTAGACGGTCGGGCGGGATGGATCCTCCTGCCGCGCCATGCGCTGCAGCGAGGACAGGACACGCGCACTGGCAGCATCGCTCTGGTAAATCTCATTGCCCAGGCCCCACACCATGACCGAGGGATGATTGCTGTTCTGGCGCACCAGTTCGCGCAACTGCTGCGCGCTATTGGCGAGAAACGCATCGGAGCCGTTGACTGCGGCCGTCAGCGGCAACTCGGTCCAGACCAGCCATCCCGCGCGGTCGGCCAGGTCGTAGGCGCGCTGCGGATGCTGGTAATGTGCGAATCGCAGCCCGGTCACGCCGAGCTCGGACAGGATGCGGTAGTCGGCATCGATGTCCTGGTCGGTGGCGGCAATGCCTTTGCCGGGCAATGCAGTCTGGTGCACGTTGACCCCATGCACGCTGTAGCTCGCGCCGTTCAGCAGCAAACCTCGTTGCGGATCGAGCCGGATATCGCGGATGCCGACCGGGAACGAGAGCTGGTCAACCGTGGCTGGCTTGCTTCCGTCGATGGCCAGTTCGGCCTCGCTGGTGTAGAGATAGGGATCGCTTGCGCCTTGCCACAAATGCGGCGCCTCCAATGCGCCGGCAAGCGTCACTTCCGCATTGCTGCGGGCAGCGATGGTCACCTCCTTCTGCACCGTGGCGGCCACCCGCTGGCCTGCATCGCGCAAGCGTGCCGTGACGACTGCGTTCACGGCGCGATCGCGATCGTTGCGAAGGCGTGCGGTCCACGACAGCGCGGCATTCGAGGACGATACGCCAGCGGCCTTGAAATACACCCCGGGTCCGCCATCATCCAGCATATCGAAATGAACATCGTTCGTTGTGACCAGGCGAACAGGCCGATACAGGCCGCCATGCATCGTGTAGTCGCCCGCCAGCGGCGCCAGGCCGGCATCCGGGCCGTTATCGACGAGGACGACGATGTCGTTGTCTCCAGCTTCCAGCAGGTCCGTCACATCGAAACGGAAGCGCGCGAAGCCGCCGGTATGGCGTCCCGCCAGGCGGCCATTGACCCAGGCTTGAGCGACAAACGCGGCGCCGTCGAACTCGAGGAAATGCCGTTTTGCGTCGCGCTTTTGCGACAGGTGAAGCGTGCGCCGATACCACGACGGTCCGCGGTAGGCATCGAAACCATGGGGCAGGGTGACCGGCTGCCACCCATGGTCGCCCGTCTTGTAAAAGAGCCAGCCAGCGTCCAGCGCAAGCAACTGGCGTCCCTGTGCGAAGGCTGCGGGCGATGCGAGCAACGCAAGGCAAAACCATAGGGCTAACTTATTCATAAGTGCTGCATTCTCCACGCCCGCGGGGCGCGCATCAATTACCCTGCGAGATTTCATTGAGCGCCTTGGTGTTTTTCACAATTGCGCCGTTCCTGCCCCGCCTTGCAAAATCCCTTCGCATAAGGAGCCGATCCTGCATAGATCGCACAGGGAGACGAGGATGAATACTGCATACAAGCGCATTGTGGTGGTAGGCGGCGGTTCGGCCGGCTGGATGGCGGCAACTGCCCTGGCGACCGCTCTGCCAGCCAGTTCGGTGGAACTGGTCGAATCGGAGGAAATCGGGATCGTCGGCGTCGGCGAGGCGACCTTTCCGTCGATCCGCACATTCCACAAACTGCTGGGAATCGACGAAGCGCAATTCTTGCGCGCCACGAACGGCACATACAAACTGGGCATCGAATTCCGCGACTGGCGGACGGTCGGTGAGAACTATTTCCACACCTTTGGCGATATCGGTGGCTTGAGCGGACCGCGTTCACTCTGGGGACAGTACCGCCGCGTCGGCGATGCCGGCCTGGGCGTCCTGGGAGAGCAATGCCTGCCAAGCGTGATGGCCAGGGAAGGGCGCTTCCAGCTGGCTGCATCGGAAGCGCAGCAGCAGTTCAGCTACGCATACCATTTTGATGCCATGCTGTATGCCACTTTCCTGCGCGAGTTGGCGCTGAAACGGGGCGTGCGGCGCACCGAAGGGCGCATTGTGCATGTGGCGCGCGCTGCGGATGGCAGCATCGCGCAACTGAAGCTGGAAGACGGGCGCGTGGTCGAGGGCGACCTGTTCGTCGATTGCTCCGGCTTTGCCTCCCTGCTGCTTGGCCGCACGCTGGAAGAGCGCTTCGTCGACTTTGGCCGCTGGCTGCCGGTGGACCGCGCCTGGGCCTGTCCTTCCGAGCGCAGCGGACCGGAACTGGCGCCGTACACGCGCGCCACAGCGCTGGAAGCTGGCTGGGCGTGGCGCATCCCGCTGCGCAACCGCACCGGCCATGGCCACGTGTTCTCCAGCCGCTATATCGACGAGGAGCGCGCCCGCGAACAATTGATGCAGCAGCTGGACGGAGCGCCGGTGGCGGAGCCGCGCCTTCTGCGTTTTGCCACCGGCCACCGCCAGCGCTTCTGGGTGCACAACGTGGTCGCGCTGGGCCTGTCCTCGGGCTTCCTGGAACCGCTGGAATCAACCAGCATCTTCCTGGTGCAGAGTGGCCTGGGGCGCCTGATCGAGATGCTGCTGCCGGGCGCACGGCCCGCGCCGGTGGAGATTGCCGCATACAACACCGGCATGCTGCGCCAGTTCGAGCGCGTGCGCGACTTCATCATCCTCCATTACTGCCTGACGGCGCGCCGCGACAGCCAGTTGTGGCGCGACATGGCGAGCATGGATCTGCCGGAAACGCTGGCCTTCAAGATCCACGCATGGCGCCAGTCCGGGACGCTGCACCAGTACGACGAGGAAGGCTTCGATGCCACCAGCTGGCTGGCGATCCACGCCGGCATGGGGCACTGGCCCGAGCGCGCCGACCCTTCGCTGCGCGACATTTCGCAGGAAGACGCCTTGCGCGCACTGCGCTTCCGGCGCGACAGCATCGCCGCCACTGTGGCCGGCATGCCCACACACCAGGATTATTTGCAAAGCGTGCTGGCACGCTGGCCACAGGAAGTCTGATGAAACGACGAGACATATTGAAGCACATGGGAGCAGCCGTACCTGCAGCCGCAATTTCCGGTGTGGCGCGCGCAGCAGCCGACACCCTGGCGCCGGGCGCAACGACCCCAATCGCATCAGGCCCCTTCAAACCTGAATGGGAATCCCTGGGCAAGTACCAGGTACCCGAATGGTTCCGCAACGCCAAGTTCGGCATCTGGGCGCACTGGGGCCCGCAATGCGCACCGGAATTCGGCGACTGGTACGGTCGCCTGATGTACGAAGAGGGCAGCGACGCCTATCGCTACCACTTGAAGAAATACGGCCATCCGTCGCAAGTGGGTTTCAAGGATGTCATTCACCGGTGGAAGGCCGAGAACTGGGATCCGGACAGCCTGCTCGCCTTGTACAAGAAAGCAGGCGCGAAATATTTTGTCGCCCTGGCCAACCACCACGACAACTTCGATACCTACAACAGCCGCTACCAGCCGGAATGGAACTCGACCCGGATCGGTCCGGGCCAGGACTTGATCGCCGGCTGGAGCAAGGCCGCCCGCGCCAACGGCCTGCGTTTTGGCGTCAGCGTGCACGCCGCCCATGCCTGGACCTGGTATGAACTGGCGCAGCGTTCGGACAAGAGCGGCCCCTACGCCGGCATTCCGTATGACGGCAACCTGACCCGCCTCGATGGCCTTGGAAAATGGTGGGAAGGCATCGACCCGCAAGCACTGTATGCGCAGCGCCATCCACTGAGCAAGGCCGAAGGCGACGGCGGCGTGAATCACGAGCAATGGCATTGGGGAGGCGGTGCCGCGATTCCGGACAAGGCCTACTGCGACAAGTTCTTCGACCGCACGCGCGACCTGATCGATACCTACGATCCGGACCTGGTGTACTACGACGACACCGTGCTGCCCCTGTACCCGTTCAGCGACGTCGGCCTGCGCCTGGCGGCCCATATGTACAACCGCAGCATCGCCACCAAGGGCAAGCTGGAAGCGGTCGTCAACGGCAAGATCCTCAATGAACAGCAGCGCCGCAGCATGGTGTGGGACATCGAGCGCGGCCAGAGCAACAGGATTGAAGAACTGCCATGGCAGACCTGTACCTGCATCGGCAGCTGGCACTACGACCGCCGTATCTACGACAACCGCGCCTATAAGAGCGCGCAGACCGTGGTGCATACGCTGATCGACGTAGTCAGCAAGAACGGCAACCTGTTGCTCAGCGTTCCGGTGCGCTCCAACGGCACCATCGATTCGCAGGAAACTGCGATCGTTGAGGAAATCGGACGCTGGATGGCGCGCAACGGCGAGGCCATTTACGACACGCGCCCCTGGGCCGTGTTTGGCGAAGGGCCGGTGATGGAAGAGGCGGCCGCGCCAATGTCTGGCGCAGGCTTCAATGAAGGCAAGGGCAAGCCATTTTCGTCTGCCGATATACGCTTTACCGCCAAGGGTGATGCGGTATATGCCTTCGTGATGGGCTGGCCGCAGGATGGCAAGGTGCTGGTCAGTGCCCTGCGCGCTGCAACGCCGCACCTGAAGAAACGCATTGCGCGCGTTGAGCTGGTGAGCACTGGCCGCCCGCTGGCTTTCCGCCAGGGCGCCGAAGGCTTGCTGGTCACGATGCCGGCCTACAAGCCTGCGCTGGCTTACGCCAACGTGCTGAAGATCACCTGAGAAAGCGCCTTTACATATTTTCGTTTGTTGCATTGGTGATTTTCGCAATTGCCGCTGAATGGACCCAGAGGCAGAATGGTTTGCCCGGCAGACGATACAAAACAGATAAGCGGAAATATCAACGCAGCGCGGGCCCCGGGCTTATCCCGCCAGGCACTCCAAAGTAATGCGCAGCTCACGCTCCTGTACGGCAGCATGGCCGCGCCATATGAGCACACGGTGAGTAACCAATACCTTAGAACGAGAGGATTCAGAGTGAGACACTTGAGGAAGACAGCGATTGCCGCGGCCGCGGCCCACATTGCACTGCTGGCGAGCGGCGCCGCGCTGGCGCAAACGGCGCCTGCGGGCAATGGCAATGGCAATGGGCCCACCGTTGTGGTCGTGGGCCAGCGTGCCGCGCTGGAAACGGCACAGAAGATCAAACAGAATTCCGACGAGATCGTCGATTCGATCGTGGCCGACGACATCGGCAAATTGCCTGACCGATCGGTGACCGAAGTATTGCAGCGCATTCCAGGCGTGAGCATCGACCGCACCATGAACCGCGCGGACCCGATGCAAGGCCTGGGTGACGGCATCCAGCACTTTGCCGCAGAAGGCACTGGCGTGTCGGTGCGTGGCCTGAGCTATGTTCGCTCGGAGTTGAACGGGCGCGATTCGTTCTCCGCCAACGGCGGCCGTGCGCTGAGCTTCGAAGACGTGCCGCCCGAGCTGATGGCTGGCGTCGACGTGTACAAGAATCCATCCGCCGAGCAGATCGAAGGCGCGGTAGGCGGCCTGGTCAACCTGCGCACCGCCATGCCGTTCGACTTCAAGGGCTTCAAGTCCGCGCTGTCGGTCGAAGGCTCGCGCGCCAGCCGCAGCGGCAAGAACAAGCCGGCGGTATCCGGCCTGGTGTCGAACCGTTGGGATACCCCGATCGGCCAGGTCGGCGCTCTGCTCGACCTGTCGCATTCGGAGATTTCCACCGCCAGCGATGCCATGGGCGTCAGCAACTACCTGCCGCGCACCGATATCGATCCTGGCCAGATGCGCTGGATCAGCCCCGGCGCCAGCTGGAATTCGAACACCTTCGACCGCACCCGCCAAGGTATTTATGGCGCCCTGCAATGGAAGAAGGACAATCTCTCGTCCGGCCTGACTTACTTCAAATCGAAGTACAAGATCCACACGGAAGAGAGCGGGTTCTTCATGACCACCACGGCTTCGACCCTTACCGTCGATCCGGGTGCGACTTACGATGAACATGGGGCCCTGTTGACGGGCGTGTTGCGCAATCCGACCGATGGCGGCTTCGGCCTGAGCAACGGCATCGGTTTCGGCACCGACGCGCGTATCACCGCACGCAAGGCCGACACCTCAGACCTGTCCTGGAACGGCCAGTGGCGCGCGTCCGACCAGTGGGTGTTCAAGGCGGACTTGCAGCACACCCGTGCCACCACCAGGGGCTTTGACAATACGGTTGGCCTGGGCGGCTTCATGCCCAAGGAAACGATGGACTTGAGGACTTCGCCGCCGACCTACACCTTCGACGCCGGCGACCGCGCCTGGCTGGCCGACCCTTCCCACTACTACTGGAGCTTCGCCCAGGAACACCGTGACAAGGCGGTGGCAACGCAGAATGCGGCGCGCCTCGACGCTAAGTTCATTTTCGATTCGCCAGTGCTGCAGGACCTGCGTTTCGGTGTACGCGCTACCAAGCGTGACGCGCTGACCAACCGTACCCATGGCGGCAATGGCGGCAACGAATGGCAGAACATTACGCAACCCTGGTCGGTCGGCAACAGCTGGCAGCCATACAGCCAGTTCGCTGTCCTGACCGATCCGCGCCTGGGGCAGAACTACAATACGCACACCTTCGGCCAGTTCTTCAACGGCAAGCTGCCTGCGCCGCCGACGATTGTCGTGCCGACCCCGGCCACCGTTGCCGGCTCCTACGATGCCACGCCGGCGATGTTCCAGGAACTGCACGGCTACGCCAATTATTTCTGCGCCAACCCAGGGCCGACCGGCGATTGCACCAACTGGAAGCCTTCGCCATTCGGCGGACCGAGCGATACCAACGAGCAGCACGAGCGCACCAAGGCGGCGTACGCTCAATTGCGTTTCGCTTTCGACAGCCTGCCTTACCCGGTCGATGGCAATATCGGCACGCGCGTCGTGAGAACGCAAGCCAAGGCAGTTGGCATGTTCCTGTTCAGCCCTCCAACGGGAACCCAGCCGCCGGGCGTGCCGGTCATTGCGGAGATGGAGGAGAAGCGCACCGTCGAGCATAACTACACCAACGTCCTGCCAAGCCTGAACCTGCGCATGAAGGTTGGCAGCGATTTGCAGTTCCGCTTCGCTGCGTCGAAAGGCATGACGCGGCCGGACTTCTACATGATGCAGCAGTACACCACGCTGGAACAGAAGGTGAACACGCACACCGACCCGGTGAGCAACCAGCCGGTGCTCGATTCGATCGACTACAAGGGCAATGCCAACGGCAACCCGATGCTCAAGCCGACCACGTCGAACAACCTGGACCTGACGGCGGAGTGGTATGGCAGCCATGGCAGTTCGTTGACGCTGTCGGTGTTCAACAAGCGGCTCAAGGACATCATCATCAACCGCACGTCGTTCTATACGCTGACCGACAGCGCTGGCACGGCACATGATTTCCTGACCACCGGACCGGTGAACGGCGCCGAAGGCCGCGCCCGCGGTGCTGAAATCGGATTCCAGCATTATTTCGACAAGCTGCCAGGCTGGTTCTCGGGCATTGGCGTCTCGGGCAACTACACCTATATCGACAGCAAGCTGGACATGCACGCACCGACCGGCCTGTGGTGCACGCCGAAGGGCACGCTGGAAGCCAATACCCTGCGTGACCTGGCCGGTTGCGATACCGATGGCCGTGTGATCGGCAACATGCCGCTGACGGGCATGTCGAAGAACGCGTACAACCTGGCCCTGCTGTACGACAAGGGACCGTGGTCGGCGCGCCTGGCCTACAGCTGGCGTTCGAAGTACCTGCAAGTGATCAACGCCTACGGCAGCAATGGCACCGATGGTATCGACCAGAATCCGGATAGCCCGAACAAGGGCCAACTGAATTCGGTGAACTACGCACTGCCGGTGTGGGGCGGCGCCTATGGCCAGCTGGACCTGGGCCTGCAGTACAAGGTGACCGACAACCTGACCGTGGCCTTCAACGTCGGCAACGTGAACAACGCCATGTACAAGCAATACGTGCAGCAGCATATCGGCATGAAGGAGCACTTTGCCAACTTCACCGGCCGCAGCTACTACCTGCAAGCCCGCTACTCGTTCTAAGATGGCCTGGCAGCACGCCCCAGCGGCGTGCTGCCTTTTTGCGATGGATGGAGCATGAAAAAAACTCACAGCCGCCTCATGGCGGCGTTTTGCTTGATGGCTGCGCTGGCTGCGAATGCCGGCGCCGGCCAGGCGCCGCTTCCGCAACTGGTACACAAGGACGGGCGCTATGCACTGCTGGTCGACGGCAAACCTTTCACCATACTGGGCGTGCAGGCGCATAACTCCAGCAACTATCCCGCTGCCCTGGGCAAGGTGTGGGCGGCAGCAAAGGACGCACATGCCAACACGGTCGAGATCCCGGTGGCCTGGGAACAGGTCGAACCGGCCGAAGGCAGGTTTGATTTCAGCTACGTCGACACGCTGGTCGCGCAGGCGCGGGAGAACAAGGTGCGCCTGGTCCTGCTGTGGTTCGGCACCTGGAAGAACACCGGCCCGCAGTACACGCCGGAGTGGGTGAAATTCGATAACCAGCGCTTCCCGCGCATGGTGGACAAGGAAGGGAAGGTGATCTACTGCTTGTCGCCGTTTGGCGAGCAGACCTTGCAGGCCGATAAGAAGGCCTTTGTCGCGCTGATGGAGCACCTGAAGAAGATCGACGCTGCGCAGCGCACCGTGATCATGGTGCAGGTCGAAAACGAGGTGGGCACTTACGGCACCGTGCGCGACTTCGGAGCGAAGGCGGAGGCAGTCTTCCGCCAGCCGGTGCCCCCGGCTGTCCTGGCGCGCAAGAAAGCACCTGTCCCGGGCGCCGCCAGCGGAACCTGGGCGGAGGTGTACGGCGCCTACGCCGACGAGTACTTCCATGCCTACGCTGTCGCCAGCTATATCGAGACACTGGCCAAAGCCGGGCGTGCGGTGTACGACCTGCCGATGTACGTCAACAATGCATTGCGCGATCCGGTCGAGCCGGTGGGGCCGTGGAAGGGCAATTTCGCCAGCGGCGGACCGACTTTTGACGTGATCGATATCTACAAGGCCGCTGCGCCGCATATCGACATTGCCGCGCCGGACATCTATTCGCCTGAATCCAACAAGGTGGGCGCCACGCTGTCCCTGTTCCAGCGGCCGGACAATGCGTTGTTCGTTCCTGAGATGGGCAACGCCGCGGGGTATGCACGGTATGTCTACCAGATCCTGGGCCGCGGCGCGATCGGCGTTGCGCCATTCGGCATCGACTATGCCGACTACAGCAACTATCCGCTTGGGTCAAAGCTGAAGGACAAGGCCATGGCCGAACCTTTCGGCAAGGTCTACGCCGCGTTCAGCCCGATGCAGGGACAGTGGGCGCAGTGGGCGCTGGAAGGACGTACCTTCGGTATCGCCGAGGCCGAAGACCGCAAGCCGCAAACGTTCGATGCAAAGGGCTGGAAAATCAAGGCATCCTTCCGCGAATGGCAGTTCGGGACAGCCAGCGGCGACGATCGTCCGGCCGGCACCGAAACGCCCAACGGCGGCGCGGCCTTGGCGCAGGTGGCGGACAACGAGTTCGTGGTGATCGGCCAGAATATACGGCTGGCCTTCGAGGGCGCCGGCGCGAATGCCGGCAAGCCGTCGATGTACGCCCGTGTCGAAGAGGGCTATTTCGACAAGGCCGGCAAGTGGATCATGGAGCGCAACTGGAACGGCGACCAGACCGACTATGGCATCAATCTGACCGCCAACCCTACGGTTCTGAAGATCCGTCTGGGCACTTATTGAAGGGAGAACTGGCATGCAAGGTAAGCCGATCCGAAAAATCGTCATCGTCGGCGGCGGTACTGCCGGCTGGATGAGCGCCGCGCCGCTGGCGCTCAAGCTTGGCAAGGCCTGCGAGATCGTGCTGGTCGAATCGCCGGAAATCGGCACGGTGGGTGTGGGCGAAGCGACGCTTCCTACCATCCGCTATTTCAACCATGCGCTGGGACTGGACGACGCCGATTTCGTGCGCAAGACGCAAGCCACCTTCAAGCTCGGCATCGAGTTCAAGGACTGGGGCCATCTCGGCAATCGCTTCTTCCACGGCTTCGGCGATTTCGGACCGGCCATCGAAAACCGTTCGCCGGTGACCTATTGGCTGCGGCTGGCCCGCGAATTCAAGGACATGCCATCCTACGAGGAATGGTCGACGGCGACGGCAATGGCGCGCAACAACCGCTTCATGGAGCCCTATGGCGACCAGCCTGCGGTCACCAACGCCTTTTCCTATGCTTACCATTTCGATGCCAGCCTGTACGCAGCCTACCTGCGCGACTACGCAAGGGAACGCGGCGTGCAGCGCGTCGAAGGCAAGATCAACGAAGTGGAACAGCACCCGGAGACCGGCTTCATCACGGCGCTCAAGCTGGAAGACGGCCGCCGCATCGAGGGCGACCTGTTCATCGACTGCTCCGGCTTCCGCGGCCTGCTGATCGAAGGCGTCTACAAGGCCGGCTACGACGACTGGAGCGCCATGCTGCCGTGTAACAGCGCACAGGCCGTTCCATGCGAAAAAGTGGAGCCGCTCACGCCTTACACCACGTCGACCGCGCGCAGCGCAGGCTGGACCTGGCGCATTCCGCTGCAGCACCGTACCGGCAACGGCCATGTGTACTGCAACGGTTTCACCAGCGATGAAGAAGCAGGACGCGTGCTGCTGGATGGCCTGGATGGCAAGGCGCTGGACAGTCCGCGCCAGCTACGTTTTACCACTGGCCGCCGCCGCAAGTCCTGGATCAAGAATTGCGTCGCCGTCGGCTTGTCCAGCGGCTTCCTGGAACCGCTGGAATCGACCAGCATCAACATCATCGAAAACTCGGTTGGCTGGCTGCTGCAGTATTTCCCCGACCTCGACTTCCGCCCCGAGCTGGCCGACGAATTCAACCGGCTGGTGACGCAGCGCTATGAATACGTGCGCGACTTCATCATCCTGCATTACAAAGCCACCCAGCGCAGCGATTCCGAATTCTGGCGCTACTGCGCCAACATGGCAATTCCGGACACGCTGCGCCACCAGGTCGACCTGTTCCGCGCGACTGGCCGCATCACCCTCTACGACGCGGAGGGCTTCGGCGTCGCCTCGCATATATCGATCATGATGGGACTTGGCATCGTGCCTGAGGCCTACGATCCCCTGGTCGACCTGATGGATATCCAGCGCCTGCGCGAGCATTTCTCGCGGGTGCACGATTCCATCAGCCGGGCGGTTGCCGCCATGCCCGGGCATGGCCAGTACATTGCCCGGCTGGCAGAGGGAAAATGAGCGGCGCCCGTGCGCGGAATCATGAGCCGGATTGGTGAGTTTCATAATTGCGGATGCCACGCGCACAGGGCAACATTCCATTCGTCAATCATCTAACGCAGACAGGGAGAAGATTCAAGTGACGAATGCAATGCTGCCCGACGACGTGGAACGGGCACTGCTGGTAGGGCGGGTATGGCGCGAAGGTGCCGGACCAGCCGTCGTGGTAGTGCGCCAGGGCGAAGT
>JBCNOP010000045.1:0-28398 GCA_039593775.1 Pseudoduganella sp. | reverse complement strand
GCGCTGCGCGAAGGCTATGAAGTCTACGTGGTAGCCGACGCAGTCGGCGGCACTTCCGTGACCGCACACGAAATGGCGCTGCGCCGCATCGAGCAGGCCGGCGGCAAGATGATCAGCGTGCCGCAGTTGTTCTGCGAACTGCAGCGCGACTGGCAACGCAAGGACACTGTGCCGGCCTTTATGAACCTGTTCATCGAGACCGGCGGCACTGCGGGCCTGCAGTTTGGCTACGACCGCGCCGAATAAACCCTGGCAAGCCGGCTACCCGGCCGGCTCCGTCAGCACCGAGAGCTTGCTGACACCTGAGCGCTGAATGTGCGCGATGACCTGCGCTACCGACCGGTACGGAACGCCCTCGTCAGCCTGCAGGCTGAGCGCCAGGTCGGGATCGGTGCCTACCAGGGAACGCAGCTCGCCTTCCAGTGCGCCGAGCGTGACTTCACGTTTATCGATGTAGATGCGGTTTTCCCCGTCCACGCTGACGGTCACGCTCTTGTTCTGCGTGGCCGGCGTGGTGGTAGCCGTTTTCGGAAGGTTGATCCGCACCGCGTTGTTCAGCAACGGCGCGGTGAGAATGAACACCACCATCAGCACCAGCATCACGTCCACCAGCGGCGTGATGTTGATTTCGCTGACCACGTCGGCGCTATCCCTGCCAGTAGTGAATGCCATTATGCTGCCGCTCCTGCCGGCAGGCCGGCTGTCGATGTGCCCTGTACGGCCGCGCTGCGCTGCGGCGCTTTGGCTGCCGGCGGGTTCGCCACGCGGAAGTTATTGCGCTGGGCGAGGTTGACGAAGTCGGTCGCGTAGTTATCCAGTTCCGCCGCCGTGACCTTCAGGCGCCGCACATAGAAGTTAAAGGCCAGCACTGCAGGCACCGCCACCGCGATGCCAACGCCGGTGGCAATCAGCGCTTCGCCGATCGGGCCGGCCACCACGTCGATGCTGGCCGAGCCGCTGGCGCCGATCGCACCCAGTGCGTGGATGATGCCGAACACAGTCCCGAACAGGCCGACGAATGGCGCAGTGGAACCGATCGATGCCAGGATCGCCAGGCCGCTTTCCAGCGACTGGTATTCCTTGTGGATCTGCTGGCGCAGGTAGCGCTCCAGCAATTCGCGGCGTCCCCAGTCATGTTCCAGGTCGGCGCCCGCATCGGCATCGCTGACGTACAGCGCTTCGAAGCCCACTTCGGCCAGGCGCGATTTCGGGCTATCCCCATTTGGCAGTGCTGCGGCGGCATCGAGCGAGCTGGCGCTCCAGAAAGCTTTGCCGAAAACCTTATCGCGCTTGCTGACGCGGTAGTGCTGAACGCCCTTGGCGGCGATCAGTACCCAGGTGACAACGGAAAACAACACCAGTGCGTACAGCGATCCTTGTACGATCAGTTCGAGGTAATGGGATTGCATTGATGATTCCTTTCAGCAGATTCACGAGAGTTTGAAATTCAGTGGGACTTTGACCCAGCCGTCGATTGGCGTCTGGCCGCGGCGGGCAGGTTCGAATGCCCAGCCCTGTACGGCCTTCACGGCAGCGTCGTCGAGGATCTTGTGGCCGCTGGATTTTTCGACGTTGATGGTGGCAGGCTTGCCGCTGGCGAGCACCTGCACCTTGAGGACGACCTGGCCTTGCAGGCCGCGATCCTGAGCCAAAGCCGGGTAGTCCGGCGCCGGATTGTTGCGGTAGCCCGCGAAGCCACGCGGCTCGGTGACCGGCTCCGGCGCTGGCGGTGCTGGCGGTGCAGCCACAGGGGCTGGCGCCGGCGGCTGCGGCGTGGTGGCAACCGCCACGGTTTCGGCAGTTGGCGGTCCGGAATCCAGCACTTCGCGCACCACCGGCAAGGGCTGGCGTACCGGCGCCGGCGCCTGCTTCACCACTTGCGGTTGTGGCTTGGGCGGTTCAGGAGGCGGCGGTGGCGGTGGTGGCGGCGCGAACTCCAGCGCCAGTGGTTCGGCCTTGGGTGGCGGCAGCTTTGCGTCCGCCGGCAGATTGCGCACGCCGGCGATGATGGCCGCATGCAGCAGGACCGCGGCCCCGGCCAGCAGCACCAGGCCAGTCCTGTTGTGCAAGCCCTGCTTCAGCAAGTCCGGCCGCACCGCGGCAGCAGTGGGCTGCGGCTGCAGCGCCTGCACCTGCGGGCGCCGCACATTGCGGGCCCGCGCCCGGCGCGGCGCATAGGACGCCGAATGGAAACTGTCGAATGTCAGGGTCGTCATGGGATTCCTTTCCTAAAATTTCGCCAGGCCGGCGCCGCTGGCAAGGCTCATTGCCAGCACGCCGACGCCAACGGCGCTTGCCAGCGCGGTCCAGTGCCAGGTCGCTACGCCATGCGCGGCAGGCGTGGCGGCGTTTTTCCATCCGGTGATCATCGGCTTGACCAGGTTGGTCTTGCGCAGCATGAGATAGCCGGCAATCGCCAGTACATGCAGCGCGATCAGGCCAAACAACAGGTAGGCCAGTTGCTGGTGCAGGCCGGTCAGCTGCAGTGAACGGCCCTCGTCGACCAGGGAGGCCAACGGGCCCTGGAAGGAGATTTCGTCATTGCCGAACAAGCCCGTTCCTGCTTGCACGCCCAGCAAGGCCAGCAAGGCAAATACGGACAACGCACCCAAGGGATTATGGCCATGTCCCTGCCATTCGCCGGCCAGGTAGGCGCGCAGCCGCCCTGGCGTTGGCGCGAAGTTCACGAAGCGTGCCGCTGCCGCCCCGGCGATGCCCCACACCAGGCGGAACGCCACCAGGCCAATGATGGCAATGCCCGCATAACTGTGCACGGTCATCCAGTCACCACCCATCAGGCCGGTGGCAATGGCGACCGATACCGACGCCACCAGCAGCCAGTGGAACAGCCGGGTCGGCAAGTCCCAGACGTAAATGCGGGAGCTCATGCGACGGCCTTCCTTACTGTGGCGCAGCCTGGGCTACTGGACGTGCCGGAGGCGGCGCTACGCGGGAGATCTTGCCTCCCTGCGCTTCGTAGTCTTCCGAGCCGGTGGCGCCGGCCACCTTGTAGCCTTTGCTGGCCAGCAGGTCGCCGACAGCTCCGGCGCGGTGCGCATGGTTCGACACGGTCAGGATGACGCGGTCTTTCGGAATGAAGGCCAGGTTCTGTTCGACTTCCTTGGCCTGCACATTCAGGTAGACCGGGAAGCTGCCTTTGGCCGTCAGTTCATCAGGGCGGCGCACGTCGACCACCAGCAGTTTTTCCGGCTTGGCCAGCAGCTTGTCCACCTCGGCACGTTCCAGTTGTCTGGTCTTGTACTTCCACTCTTGCGGCGCTTGCTGCGCAAACGACGATGCAGCCGCCAGGACCAGGCTCAGGGTAATCAGGGGTTTGATAGCTTTCATGGCATTCCTCAAAAAGCGCAGTGCGTCAATCGCACCGCTGTCGCAGGCATTGATCGCAACTACCGTGCCAGTTGCCGCTGCAGTGCAGCACAACTGGCCACAAGGCCCGCCGTTACTGGCCTTCCACCGACCTCCGCGGGCTGCCGGCGCAGCACGGCCGCAGCCCGAGTTGGTGCGTGGCCACCATGCACCACGCTGCGCTGCTGCAAATGCAGCAGCCTTGCATCTTTGTTGCAGCAACAGCAATCGCGCTGGCGAAGTGCTGCCATCACATCAGCGGAAAATTCAGACAGCCTGCAACGGCGGGCCTTCTTCAAATGGCACAGTCCTTGCGACGCGTAAGGAATTTTCACAACGTCCAAGCCGTCATCCATGCATAAGCAAATTCAACGCCGTCATATCGCCCGCCTGCTGCCTGTCGTTGCCCTTCTGGCCAGCGCAGGCTTCCCTGCCCTTGCCGCCGGACAGTCCACCGATCCCGCGGTCGCCGAACTGCGCGCGGAAATCGCGCGCATCCAGGCCGAAAACGCACGGCTGCGTGAGGCGCTCGCCGCGCAATCAGCTGCCACGGCGCCCGCACCCGCAGCGGCACCCGCCGGCGTTCCGGTCGCGCAGGCAGCCCCTGAGGATGAAGCACAGGCGCTTGGCGCCGTGACGGTCCGTGGACGCAAGAAGATCGAGACCTTGAAGGAGATCCCGATATCCATTTCCGTCGTAAGCGGGCAGGAACTGGACCGCGAGCTGGCGCAAGACCTGTCGGCCATCACCAAACGCGGCGCCAACGTCCAGTTCAACCAGAACAACACCCGCGGTGCCTCGCTGTCCGTGCGCGGCCTTGGCAAGCGCTCCTTTACCGAAACACAAGACCCGAGCGTCGGCGTGGTGGTAGATGGCGTCAGCTACGGCTTGTCGCAGCTTGCCAACTTCGATTTCTACGACGTGGAATCAGTCGAAGTGCTGCGCGGGCCGCAGGGCACACTGGGCGGCAAGGGCGCCAGCTCCGGCGTGGTCAGCATCAACACGCGCAAGCCATCGTTCTACCCTACCGCCGATTATTCGCTTACCTACGGCAAGAACGAAACGGTGATAGCCAAGGCCAACCTGGGCGGACCGGTCATCGATGAACTGCTGGCATGGCGTGGCTCCTTCATCGTGCACCGCGCACGCGGCTACTACGACAACAACTTCGACCATAACTACAGCCTGTACAACAAGAACCGCGTGAGCGGGCGCACCCAGTTCCTGTTCACGCCGACCAGCAGCTTCAACGCCCGCATCAGCCTGGACGTCGAGCCGCATGCACCGCAAGTGCAGAATGGCCTGGCCTTCTACAAAAACATCCCCGACATCTTCGCCGACGGCAGCCTGACCGACCCAAGCGGTACCACGGCACGCGCCAAGCTGGCAGGCTTCCGCAACGCAGCCGGCGTATTTACCGCAGCGCGCGACTGGTTCGTGGGCCGCTCCTTCAACGGCACGCCCTACACCTACGACGGCAACTATATCGGCGAAGACCGTATCAACTTCAATGAAAACCAGGGCCAGACAGTCCACAGCAAGGGTGGCTCGGCGGAACTGGTATGGGATTTTCCGGCGCATACCTTCAGCTCGCAGTCGGCAGTACGCCGCTACTCCTTCGATGCGCATAATGACGAAGGAACGCCATTCGACATCAGCCGCAACGGCGGAGGCGGTGTCGACTACAAACAGTTCACGCAGGAATTCAAGCTGAAATCGAAGCCGGGAGGCGCCCTCGATTACGTCACAGGCCTGTTCCACATCCGTACCGACGACGACATCGCCTCCAAGTCGGGCTGGGGTTCTGACGCCGGCGCCTGGTTCGCCACCAACGCACAGTACAACACGCTGGAGCGCAATGCCGGCACCAACCGCGGCGCCGGCCGTGCACTGCTGAAGGATTCGCTGGATGACCTGCTCGTCAAAGGCGACACGGTGGTCCACACTAACAGCACGGCTATTTTCGGCAATGCGACCTGGCATGCCACCGACGCATTCAGCCTGGGCGGAGGCTTGCGAATCACGCGCGAAGACCGTACGACCACCGACACCCGCGTCTTGACGGCCAACGGCGCCGGCGCCGCCTTCAATCCGGTTGAGGTGCGCGGCGTGGCCCTGGGCGGCTTTAACAGCACTTCCAGCGGCGCACTGGGCGCCGGCAACAGCGCCGAACAACTGGCGCTGGCCAATGCCATCGCTTACAAGTATTTCGGCGTTGCCAACTACAGCAGCCTGACTGCGGCCCAACTGGCCCAAGTAGCCGCAGCCAAGGCGCTGCGCGCTGGCCAGATCGGCCAACTGCTTTCCGGCATCGAGAGCCACTACAAGGACACGCTGTACACCGCCGCAGTGGCCCCTTCCTACCGCTTCAACGACCAATACACCGCCTATAGCTCATGGCAGTACGGTGAAAAGTCCGGCTCCGCACTGAACGTCAACGGCGTATCCGCCAACGTGCGGCCGGAAAAAACCCATGCCTTCGAAATCGGGCTGAAAACCAGCTTGCCGCAGTATGGCCTGGTGCTGAATACAGACCTGTTCCTGATGAAAATCAAGGATTACCAGTCAGCCGTCCGCGTAGTCGATGAATTCACCACTGCCACCAATATCGCCAACGGCCAGGCCAACCCGATCGCCTACGTCACCGCGCAGGGCAACGTGCCGCGTGCACGTGCCAGGGGCCTGGAGTTTGACGGCGTGTACAGCGGCATCAGGAACCTGTCGATCCGCTTCTCCGGTGCCTGGAACGACGCGCGCTACACCAGCTTCCCACAGGCTGCCAAGCCGGAGGAACTGGCTTACCTGCCTGGCCCCTATATAGACCAGAGCGGCCTGCCCCTGCCGGGCGCCGCCAAATGGACCGGCAATATCGGCGCCGAATACCGCAAGCTGCACGAAGGCCACGAATACCACGCCAGCTTCAACACAGCCCTGAGCAGCCGCTATAACAACACCGACACCCTGTCTTCATACGGGTGGGTCGGCGGCGGCGCCACCCCCGACCTGTCGCTAGGGGTGGGCTTCAAGGGCGGCTTTGACGTCAGCCTGATTGTGAAGAACGCCTTCGATAACCGCAAGCATGAACCGGCGTGGCTTAGCTATGCACCCAACCCTTATCCACGCTGGTACGGCGTGACGTTCAGCGGCAAGCTGTGAGGCCAGAAGCCATATGCATATATCGCTTTCGCCATGAACGGTTCCGTGCAAAGGAGCCCGGGCGCTGCTGCGCCGCCAACAGCGTCCGCGAAGGAAAGCCCGGATTGACGGGCTTTCCGCCTTGGCACGCCATTTGCAAAAAGGAGGCTATCCCTTGTTGAACGAAAGCCTCCCAGATGAAGACCCATAATAAATACCGTTCCGCCCTTCCCCTCGCTGCCCTGCTGACCTCCGCACCACTGTACGCGGCCGACCCGACGGTGGCCGAACTGCAGGCGGAAATCGCCCGGCTCAAGCAAATCATCGCAACGCAAAGCCAGGGCGCTGCGCCGGCGCCTGCCGCCGAGGCGCCCGCAACGGCGGCTGCAGCCCCGGAAGCTGCACCAGCCGCGGAGGAATCCCAAACCCTGGGCGAAGTCACGGTACGCAGCCGCAACCGGCTGGAACGCCTGCAGGACGTGCCGCTGTCGGTTTCCGTCGTCACTGGCAAGGAACTGGACCGGCTGCAGGCAACCGACATCAAGTCGCTGACGCAGCGCGCCGCCAACGTCTCGTGGAACCAGGGTAACCAGCGTACCGCCAGCCTGGCCATTCGCGGCGTCGGCAAGCAAGGCCAGACCGAGGCGCAGGACCCAAGCGTCGGCCTGATCGTCGATGGCGTCAACTACGCCTACAATGCGTTGTCCTCCAGTTTCGACTTCACCGACGTCGATGCGGTGGAAGTCACGCGCGGCCCGCAAGGCACGCTGCTCGGCAAGAACACCAGCGTGGGCGTGGTCAACGTCACGACCCGCCGCCCATCGTTCACGCCGGACGCTTCCTGGTCGCTGACGCTCGGCCAGCAGGATACGGTGCAAGGCCGGTTCGCGGCCGGCGGCCCGATCGTGGACGGCCTGCTGGCCTATCGCGCCAACCTGTCCGTCAGCAAGGGCGAAGGCGATATCAAGAACGCCTACAACAGGGACATCACCTATACCAACAAAGACCGTGTCTCCGGCCGCCTGCAGTTCCTCTTGACGCCCGACCCATCGTTCAGCGCCCGCATCGCCCTTGACGCCCAGCCTCGCGCCGGCGAAACCACCAATGGCCGCACCATCAACCTGCCGACGCCGAAGGTCTACGCTAACGGCGCAGCCAACCCGCTGACCACCGACAACTCGACCCGCCTGGCGCGCCGCTGGTTCACGCAGCAAACCGGCTACAGCTACCAGGACAACTACCTGAACGAGAAAAACGGCCAGGTGAACAACGACAACCAGCGGCCGCTGGTCACCGGCAGCAATGGCGCCGCCGCGGAACTGAACTGGACCCTGGACAAATTCAACATCACCTCCATCACGGCCTACAAGGACTATCACTTCAACGCCACCAATGATGAAGGCACGCCTTTCGATGTGCACCGCAACTCCGGCGGCTTCTGGAACGACTACCGGCAGGCCACCCAGGAGCTGCGTTTGAGCTCCCAGCCGGGAGGCTTTGTCGATTACCAGGCCGGCATCTTCCTGATGAAGGTCAACAACCAGGCCGACTACCGCCGCGAATGGGGCAACGACGCCGGCGCCTGGTATGCCAGCACCGCCCAGTACAACCGCCTGGACGCCAATGCGGCCGGCCGCTACCTGCTGCAAAACTCGCTGGACCGCCTGCAGATGTCCTTCAACTCGCCGGCGGGCAAGCAGGACATCCGCAACAAGAGCGCCGCGATCTTCGCGCAGGCGAACTGGCATTTGTCCGATCCGCTGACCGTCACTACGGGCCTGCGCTTCACGCGTGAGGACCGCCGCAATACGGCCAGCACCCTGGTCAACAACTACGGCAATGCGCCGGAGCTGAACCCTGTCGCGGTCAATGGCGTGGCCTTCGGCGGCTTTGCCACCGCCGCCAACGGCGCTCTCCTGGCCGGCAATACCCCCGACCAGCTTGCGCTGGCCAACAGGCTGGCAGCCAAATACTTCAACGCTGCGTCGTACAGCGCGCTGACGGCCACCCAGCAACAGCAGGTAGCGGATGCGAAAGCGATTCGTGCGTCCCAGATCGGCGTGATATTCCCGGCGACGGAAGCGGAGCCATTCAAGGACACCCTGCCAGCCTTCGTGCTCAGCCCTTCGTACAAGTTCAATAAGGACCTGACGGCCTACGCCTCCTGGCAATACGGTGAAAAAGCCGGCATATCGCAGTTGACCAATGGCGTATCGAACCTGGTGCGCAAGGAAAAGACCAGCGCCTTCGAAACGGGCCTCAAGTCGGCGCTGCTGGACCGCAAGCTGCTGGTCAACGCCAACCTGTTCCTGATGAACATCAAGGACTACCAGCAGGCCGTGCGCGTGCTGGACGTGTACACCACGAACCTGAACAACGATGGCCAGTTGTACTACACCACCGCCACCGGCAACGCGCCGAAAGTGCAGGCCAAGGGCCTGGAGGTCGACGGCGCGTATTCGGGCCTGCCTTACACCACCCTGCGCTTCTCCGGCGCTTACACCGACGCCCGCTACAAGGACTTCAAACTGTCGGCGCAACCGCCGGAAAACGGTTACCCGGGCGCCGCGCCTTACCGCGACGTGACCGGGGAAGCTCTGCCGGGCGCATCGAAGTTCACCTTCAACGTCGGCGCCGACTTCCGCAAGCCGGTCTGGAACAACAAGGAGTTCCACGCCAGCTTCAACACGGCCTTCAACTCGCGCTACAACGCGGACAACACCCTCTCGAGCTATGGCTGGATCGGCGCCTCTTCAATCACCGACCTGGCCATCGGCATTGGCACGCGCGGCGGCACCTTCGACGTCAGTGTGGTGGTGAAGAACGCCTTCAACAACGACGCGCCGCTTACCCGCAGCTGGAACTCGTACACGCCGGCCGTGCCACGCTGGGCCGGACTGGTGGTCAGCGGCTCGCTGTGATGCGCTGATGATCCAACAGCAGTGGTGCTGCTGCGCTGCATGCGGCGCACCACCCCGTAGCCGGCGGCGGGCACGCAAGGCCTTACGAATCAAGTACTTGAACGAACCGGCCGGCCCGGCACGGCGGTTGCTAATAGAGCTTCAGGCATAAAACCAATCCACAGGAGCACCTGCAGATGAAACTCAGATCCACCACCCTCGCCATCCTACTGGCTTCTTCCGCCGCCGCCTCGATTGCGGCTGACGAGAAGGCGCCAGCCGCAACACCAGCCAAGGCGTGGCAGTACTCCACCGTCCAGGCGCCGGAAGTCCCGGCCGTCAAGCAGAAGGCCTGGGTACGCACCCCGATCGACGCTTTCGTGCTGGCCAGGCTGGAACAGAAGAAGCTCAAGCCTTCCGCTGACGCCGACCGCGCCACCTACATCCGCCGCGCCACCCTCGATACCTGGGGCCTGCTGCCAACGCCGGAAGAAGTCGACGCCTTCGTCAAGGACAAATCGCCGGACGCTTACGAAAAACTGGCCGACCGCCTGCTGTCGTCGCCGCACTTCGGCGAGCGCCAGGCGCGCCGCTGGCTGGACCTGGCGCGCTATGCCGACAGCGCCGGCTTCCAGAACGATAACACCCGTCCCAACAACTACCGCTACCGCGACTATGTGATCAAGGCTTTCAACAGCGGCAAGCCTTTCGACCGCTTCATCAAGGAACAGGTGGCGGGCGATGAACTGTTCCCGGACAGCCAGGAAGCGAAGATCGCCACCGGTTTCCTGGCCGGCTATCCGGACAACTCCAACTCGCGCGACCTGGTGCAGCGCAAATACCAGATCGCCACCGACATGACCGACACCGTGGGCGAGACCTTCCTCGCCTCCACCATCGGCTGCGCGCGCTGCCACAACCACAAGGCGGACCGCGTCAGCCAGAAGGAGTATTTCCAGCTGCAGGCCTTCTTCGCCAACACCAGCTTCGACGAGAAAGTGGCAGCGGAAAAGGGGCCGGAAGAACTCGAGTATGAGAAGAAGCAGGCTGCTTACCGCGCCGCCACCAAGGACATTCGCGACAAGCAGAAAGCCATCCTCGATACCGTGCGTGAGGCTGGCGTGAAATACCACAAGGAACGCTACCTGACCGACAGCCGCGAATCGATTTTCAAGCCCGAAGCGCAATGGACTGCACTGGACCGCTGGGTCAACTTCCGCCTGAAGACCGTCAGCACGGAGAACGACATCGTGCAATACCTGCGCCTGACGGCCGAAGACAAGGACAGCCCGGACTACAACGCGGCAAACGTCGAGAAGTGGAAGCAGTACCAGAAGCTGACCGCCGACCTGCGCAAGTTCGACAAGCTGCGCCCCGAACGCGGTTCGCTGTTCATCACCGCCGCTACGGAGCTGGGCCATCCTGACGCACCGCCGACCCACGTGCGCTTCGGCGGCGTGCACGAAGCGCCGCTCGATCCTGTGGAACCAGGCATCCCGGCGCTGTGGGCCAACGGGGCGAAGGTCGAGATCAAGCCGACCGCCACCTCCTCCGGCCGCCGCACCGCCCTGGCGAACTGGCTGGCCAGCCCTGAAAACCCGCTGACCGCACGCGTCTTCGCCAACCGCGTCTGGAGCCAGTACTTCGCCAACGGCATCGTCGCCACGGTGGCGGACTTCGGCCGCGCCGGCCAGAAGCCGACGCATCCGGAACTGCTGGACTACCTGGCCTCCGACTTCGTGAAGAACGGCTGGAACGTGAAGCAACTGCACCGCCAGATCCTGCTGTCGTCGGTGTACCGCCAATCCTCCACCGAACGCGCAGACATCGCGGCAGCGGACCCGGACAACAAGCTGCTGGGCGTCTATCCACGCAAGCGCCTGGAAGCAGAACAGGTGCGCGACTCGCTGCTGGCCGCGTCCGGGCGCCTGGAAGACAAGCTCGGTGGCCCGGCGGTGTTCCCGAAAGTGCCGTCGAACTTCAGCGCCGGCAACCTGTGGACCGTGTCGGACGATCCGCATGACCAGTACCGCCGCAGCATCTACACCTTCGTGCGCCGCAGCGTGCCTTACCCGTTGACGCAGAACTTCGACCCGGCCGATCCATCGCAGGCCCACCACAAGCGCAACGTGACCACCACCCCGTTGCAAGCGCTGGCCCTGTTCAACAGCGACGTGGTGCTGGGCTGGTCGCAAGCGTTGGCGGGCCGCGTGATCCGCGAGGCAGGAAGTGATGAAACCGCGCAGCTGAACCGGCTGTACGAAATCCTGTTTGCCCGCACGCCGAGCAAGGCCGAACGCGCCACGCTCAAGGACTTCCTGGACAAGCAGGAAAAGATCATCGAAGCCCGCAATACCAGCGGCAAGGACGAAGGCAAGTTCGAGGTCAGCATCCCGACTGGCCTGGACGGCAAGCAGAAGATCAATCCGATCCGCGCCGCAGCGCTGGTGGACCTGGTGCACACCGTCGCCAACTCGAACGATTTCATCTACCGCTTCTGAACCCGATACCACCTAAAGGAAACTGATATGTGCTTCAATTCCCGTCGCGACTTCCTGTTGAAATCCGGCCTTGGCATGGGCGCTGCCGCAGTGACAGGGCTGCTGCCCGGCGGCGGCCTGCTGCAGGGCGCCATGGCGGCCGAACTGGTCGACCCGCTGGCGCCGAAAGCGCCGCATTTCCCGGCCAAGGTCAAATCCGTCATCTGGCTGCACATGAACGGCGCGCCCAGCACGCTCGACCTGTTCGACTACAAGCCTGACCTGATCAAGCTGGCGGGCCAGGACGTGCCGGCCTCCTTCCTGAAAGGGATCAAGACCAGTACCCAGGGCGGCGTCGGCAAGCTGTACGCCTCCAAGCGTGAATGGAAACAGCACGGCCAGAGCGGCCACTGGTTCTCCGACCTGGTGCCGAACCTGGCTACCCAGTCGGACAAGATCGCCTTCATCAAGTCCAGCGTGACCGTGGGCGCGACCCACGACATCTCGATCCTCAAGCTGAACACCGGCGACCTGAGTCCGGGCCGCCCTTCGCTGGGCGCGTGGGTCAGCTATGCGCTGGGGTCGGCCAATCCCGACCTGCCGCCTTATGTGGTGCTGTACAACGGCAAGAACGAACCAAGCGCCGGTTCCGTCAACTGGAACTCCGGCTTCCTGCCGGCGGTGTACCAGGGCACGGCCTTCCGGCCCGGCCCTTCGCCGATCTTCTACCTGGAACGCCCGGAACTGCGCACCGAGGGCCAGCAGCATGCTTCGCTCGACCTGCTGCGCAAACTGAACCAGAAGAACGCCGACCGCTATCCGTCCGACACCGAACTGAAAGCGCGCTTGCGCTCCTACGACCTGGCGGACCGCATGCAGGTTTCGGCGCCGGCCGCCGTCGACCTGTCCAAGGAAAGCGACGCGACCAAGGAGCTGTACGGCATCAACGACGAAACGTCTTCCAGCTATGGCACCACGCTGCTGCGTGCGCGCCGCCTGGTGGAACGCGGCGTGCGCTTCATCCAGGTGGTGTCGGGCGCCCCGGACGGCCAGACCGAAATCACAAGCTGGGATGCCCACAACGACCTGGAAAAAAACCACAGCGTCAACGCACGCATGATCGACAAGCCGATCGCGGGCCTGCTGGCCGACCTGGAGTCGCGCGGCCTGCTGGAGTCGACGCTGGTGGTGTGGACCTCGGAATTCGGCCGCACCTCGTATGGCCAGAGCGGCAATGGACGCGACCACAACCCATGGGGCTACACGCAATGGGTGGCAGGCGGCGGCATCAAGGCCGGCTACACCCACGGTGCAACCGATGAAATCGGCCTGCAGGTGGCAAACAAGGACCAGGCGGTCGATACCTACGACCTGCACGCCACCGTGCTGCAGTTGCTGGGCCTTGACCACCTGAAGACCACGTTCCTGAACAACGGACGTTCCGAGCGCCCGACCGTCGTGTACGGCAAGGTGATCAAGGAACTGCTGGCCTGACCCCGGAGACGCATGCGAAAAGTACCAATCCTTTTGACCCTGCTGTCTGCTGCCATCGCCCTGAACGCGGTTTGCGCCGAACCGGAGATGGGCATGGACCTGATGCAAAACATTGAGGACGCCAACAAAAGCCTGTCATCCAATATTGCGCTGGCCAACAAGCAGGCGGCCGGCGACGACGCCAAGGAGCTGGCCCGCATGTTCCAGGAGGTGGAAACCTTCTTCGTGCATAAGGGCGATGCGGCCAACGCGGTCGACCTGGCGCGGCAAAGCCGCGAACTGTCGGCCGAGATCGTGCAGCTGGTCGCGACCGGCAAGTTCGAAGTCGCCACTGACAAGGCCACCACCTTGTCGCGCACTTGCCGCACCTGCCACACCTTCTACAAGAAGGAGTAGCAGATGGCCACGTTCCAAGCCGTGCTGCTGGCCGGCCTGCTGTCTGCCGCCCTGGCGCAGGGCGACGCCGAATCCGGCCGCATCAAGGCCGACTCGGAGCGCTGCCTCGAATGCCACGGGCAACCTGGCGTCGGGCAAGGCCACAGCGCGGGCGAAGACGGCAAGTTCGCCCGCCTGGACGGCCAGCAGCATGCCTACATCGTCAAGCAGGTCGAGGACTTCCGCGCCGGAAGGCGCAAGGGCGAATTCATGGCCATGATGGCCGCCAGCGTCAGCGAACAGGACGTGGCCGACATTGCCGCTTACTTCGCCGCGCAACCGGCGATGGAGTCGGCTAAGGCGCGCCCGGAAGCCCCGCAGCATAGCGCGGCCGCCCAGTTGTTCCGGCAAGGCGATGCGGGACGCCACCTTACGGCTTGCGCAGCTTGCCACGGCGGCGCTGGCGAAGGCCTGGCCGGTGCCGGTCCGGTGATCGGCGGCCAGGGGCGGCGCTACCTGTCGCAGCAACTTCAGAACTGGCGCAGCGGAGAACGCAGCAACCACCCTGCCATGCGCGAAGCGGCTGCCCGACTGACGGATGCGGAAATCGACGCGCTTGCACTCTACGTATCGGAAATGTAAGACCACCACAGGAGAAACCATGTTGAAAAAACTGATGACTGCCGCCGCGCTGGCAACGCTTGGCGCGCTGCCGGCGCAGGCCGCGCTGAACGCGGGCGATGCCGCACCGGCCTTCACCACCCAGGCGTCGCAAGCCGGCAAGGCCTTTGAGTTCTCGCTGAAGGAGGCCTTGAAGAAAGGACCGGTCGTGGTCTATTTCTACCCTTCCGCCTACACCGGCGGTTGCAACGTTCAGGCGCACACCTTTGCCGTCAACCACGACAAGTTCGCTGCAGCCGGCGCCACCGTGGTCGGCGTGTCGCTGGACAGCATCAAGCGCCTGAACGACTTCTCGGCGGACCCGGAATACTGCGCCGGAAAATTCCCGGTCGCCTCCGATGCCGACGGCAGCATTGCCCGTTCCTACGACCTGGCGATCCGCGCCGCGGCAGCCGGCAAGAAAGATACGCGCGGTGCCGACATCGATCACGCCACCACGGAACGCACCACCTTCATCGTTACTCCCGACGGCCGCATCGCTGCTGCTGTCGGCGGACTGACCCCGGCAGCCAACGTCGAAAAGGCGCTGGAAGTCGTGCAGCAACTGTCGCGCAAGCGCACCTAACCCAAGGACCAAAAACAATGAAAAACAGCTTTGCCATCTCCCCTGTACTGGCCCTGCTGCTGGCAGCGTTCAGCGCTGGTGCCACCGCCCAGCAATCCACCAGCGCTATCGCCGGCGTCGTCGCCGCCGGCACCCCCATCGAATTGATCAAGGAAGGCTTCAACGGCACCGAAGGGCCGATCGCCCTGCCGGACGGGAATTTCGCATTTACCGAGACGCAGGCCAACCGCATCACCCGCATCGCGCCGGACGGCAGCATCTCCACCTTCCTGGAAAACAGCAATGGCTCCAACGGCCTGGCAATCAGCCAGGAAGGCGACGTGTACGCAGTGCAGGTGAAAGAGCCGCAAGTCGGTATCGTCTACCCTGCGCATAGTGCCCGTGTACTGGCAGTACGGTATGAGGGTGCACCGTTCGGCCGCCCGAACGACATCGTCCTCGACCGCAAAGGCGGCGTCTACTTCACCGACTCCGGCGTCAATCCGCCGGCACCAGGCGCCGCTCCTGCCCCGCAGCCAGCCGAGAAGCCGGCCAAGCCAGCGGTCTACCACATCTCCAATGAGGGCGCCCTGACCCGCCTGGCCGCCGACATCGAGCGCCCGAACGGCATCCAGTTGAGCCCCGATGAAAAAACCCTGTACGTCGCCAACACCTTCGGCGAATACGTGCTGGCCTACGACATCCTGGGCGATGGCAAGGTCGGACCGCGCCGCAACTTCGCCAAGCTGGAAGGCTTCCGCAAGACGGAAACCGGCAGCAGCAGCGGCGCCGACGGCCTGGCGGTCGATTCCGAAGGCCGCGTCTACGTCGCCAGCACGGCCGGCATCCAGGTCTTCAGCAACAAAGGCGAAGCGCTCGGCATCATCGCTCTCCCCAAGGCACCGCAGAACATCGCCTTCGCCGGTCCCGGCAAAAAGACCCTGTATGCGGTTGGCCGCGGCGCAGCCTACAAGATCGCGACGCTGACCCAAGGCTTCAGCGGCCGCGCCAAATAACCAGTTCACGACCAACCAGAGGAACCCCATGAAGAAAGCAGCAACCCTCATCGGCGCCGCCGCGCTGGCGGCAGCCACGTTTGCCGCGACCGCTCCTGCCCTTGCCCAGCAGGGTCCCAAGCCGGAAAACCTGATCAAATGGCGCCAGTCCGCCTTCCAGGTGGTCGCCTGGAACACCGGCCGCATCAAGACTTCGCTGGACGGCACATACAACAAGGAAGAAGTGCAGCGCGCCGCCAACAGCATCGCCGCCATCGCCAACGGCGGCCTGGCGGCGCTGTTCGCGCCGGGCACGGAACAGGGCAAGGGCTGGCACGACACCACCGCCAAGCCGGAACTGTTCAAGGACCCGAAAAAATTCGCAGAACTGAGCGCCAGCTTCGCCAAGGAAGCCACTGAGCTCGCATCGCTGAATGCCGGCGGCGACGTGAACGCGATCAAAGCGCAATTCGGCAAGCTGCAGCGCACCTGCAAGAGCTGCCACGATGACTTCAAGGCCAAGGAGTAAGCCATGAAAATGACCATCCTCGCCAGCGTGGCGCTGCTATCTTCCAGCTTTGCCGGCCAGGCGCTGGCGCAGCAGCAGGCTCCTGACCCATCCAAGCCGCTCGGTTTCTTCGTCACCAGCGAAGGCCTCGGCAAGGGTGCCGACCTGGGCGGCCTGGCCGGCGCCGACGCGCACTGCCAGAAGCTGGCAACCGCCGTGGGGGCGGGAAGCCGCACCTGGCGCGCCTACCTCAGCACCCAAGCGTCAGACGGCAAACCCGCCGTCAATGCGCGCGACCGCATCGGCAACGGGCCCTGGTTCAATGCGCGCGGCGTGCAGATTGCGCGCGACGTGGCGCACCTGCACGGTGATTCGCTGGAAGCGGCGCAATTGGGGAATAACCTGAGCCGCAATACGGTCCTGACGGAAAAGAACGAACCGGTGAAAGGCGCAGGCGACAAGCCGAATGAGCACGACATCCTGACCGGCTCCACGCCTGACGGCCGCGCTTTCGCGGATGCGGCCGACCGCACATGTAAAAACTATACAAGCAGCGCGGCAGACGGCTCCGCCCAGCTCGGCCACTTTGACCGGACGGGGGGCGGCAATACGTCATGGAACTCGGCACACCCGAGCCGTGGCTGTGGCCAGCAAAACCTGGTCTCGACCGGCGGCGCCGGCCTGCTGTACTGCTTTGCTGCGAACTGAGTAAGGGGATAAGCTAGCAGCCTTCGGGGGCATGCATTACGCATGCCTCTTTTTTTTTAGGTTCTTCACGGATTACCAAGATGATGCATCGAAAGTCAGCGTCCGCAACAGATCGGGTCGGACCCTTGAGTCTTACCCGCCTGAGCTACCGTCAGCGGCAAGAGGCGGGCTTCACGGGAATCCGTGATGCCCATTCTTTATTGCGCAGCTTCGCCTTCCACGCGAGCGATGCTGGCCTGAATTGAACGGGCCATGCTGCTGCCTGCCGGTGCCAGCGCCAGGACTTTCTTCCATGCGCCCAGTGCAGATTCACGATCATTGCGCTCCAGTGCCGCGCTGCCCAACAGCGCCAGCACCTGCACATGTTGCGGGTTGAGCTCCAGCGCCCGCTGCAACAGCTTTTCCGGCTCACCGGACAGCCGCTCGCCATGCGCCATGCCTAGCACGACGGCGTAATCGGCCAGCAGGTCGGCGCTCTCGCCTTCCAGTGCCAGCAACTGGCGGTATGCGTCGGCTGCCTGGTCGAAGCGGCGCAGCGTTTCATAGGAGCGTGCCATCATGCGCCAGCCATCGGCATCGCGCGGGTTTTCCTTCAGCCGTGCTGCCAGGCGCGCCACCATTGCTTCAACCTGTGGTGGCGCAGCAGTCTCCAACGCCTGCTTCGCCGGCAGCAGGGCAGCAGGCGTCCCAAGCGCCGCATACAAGCCGGCAGCGGCCAGGGGAGCCGACACCGCGACCGGCACCGCGCTAAGCCAGCGCTGCTTTCCCGCCAGTGGCACGAAGACGGCGCCAAATGCAAAGGCAGCCATCAACCCGGCCGCCACAAAGAACCAGGTCATGCCTGTTCTCCTTTCTGTCGTTTCAACGCACGCCACAGCAGCCACAAGCCGGCGCCCAGCAGCACGAAGGGCCCGAACCACAACGGCCAGGTGCTGGGCCGCAGCGGCGGCTTGTACAGGACGTAATCTCCGTAACGCTGGCTAAGGAAGCTGATCACGTCCTCCTCGCTGCGCCCCGCGGCCAGTTGTTCCCGCACTACAGCCTTCATGTCGCGCGCAAGCTTCGCATCCGAATCGGCAATGGTCTGGTTATCGCATACCTGGCAGCGCAGCTCCGCAGCCAGCCGGTCAACGCGCGCCTCCAGTTCCGCGCCTTGCGGCTCCGCTGCACTGCAGTTTGCCGCAGCGGCAGCCAGCACCATTAACGCTGCCAGTTCACGCACCTTGCAGCTCCTTCAGCAGCGGAAGCAGCTTGTCGCGCAAGACCTGCTGCGTCACCGGCCCAACGTGGCGCAGGCGAATGTGTCCCTGCTTGTCGATGACAAAGGTTTCCGGCACGCCCACGACGCCCCAATCCATGCCCACCCGGCCGTCGCCATCAAACACGGCGGCCAGGTAGGGATTGCCATGCTCGGCCAGCCATTTTCCGCTGTCGTCGAAGTTGTCCGTGTAATTCAGGCCCACGATAGGCGCGACATTCTGCCGCGCCAGGTCGACCAGCACCTGGTGTTCATTGCGGCACGGCCCGCACCACGACGCCCACACATTCAGCAGCCAGACCTTGCCTTCCAGTTGCCGCGACTGGAACGGCTGGCCGGGTGCGCCGATGCGCTGCAGCGTGAAGGATGGCGCCGGCTTGCCCGCCAGCGCAGTCGGGCGCTCGTCGGGCGTGAGGCTCAGCCCAACGCCAAGCAAGAGCAGAAGCGCGGCGAAAACCGCCACGGGGACAAAACGTTTCATGCCGAGACTCCTTCAAGCGACGTAAGTTGTGAAATCGGTTGCGCAGCAGTGCGGCGCACGCGGTAGTGGCGGTCAAAGGCTGCGAGGAAACCGCCCAGCGCAATGGCCAGCACTCCACTCCAGATCCATGCGACGAAAGGCTTATGCTGGATGCGGACCTGCCAGCCGCCATCGGCCGCCGGCTCGCCCAGCGAGAGGTAAAGGTCGCGTGTCCAGCCACGGTCGATCGCCGCTTCGGTCATCGGCGACTGTTGTACAGGGTAGTAGCGCTTCTCCGGCTGCAGGACGGCGATGCGCCGCGTCCCCTGCCACACCTCGAAAGTGCCGCGCGCCGCGACATAATTCGGCCCGTCATGGCGTTCCATCGCCACGAAGCGGTATTCCAGCTCGCCGGCCCGCACCGTGGCGCCGACACGCAGGCTGGCATCGACATGGCTCTCGCCGGACTTCACCAATGCCACGCCTGCCACGAAGACCGCCAGGCCAACGTGGGCGGCAAGCATGCCCCAGTAGCTGGCAGGCTGGCGCAGCAGGCGATGGCGCCAGCTTCCGCCCTTGCCCAGCCGCAGCCACAAGTGCAGACTGCTGGCCAATGCAATCCAGGATGCCAGCGCAAGCCCGGCTGCGGCCAGCAAGCCCAGCCCGAGACCAAAGCTCACTGCCAGCCCTGCCAGCAGCGCCGCCAGCGCCACATGACGCAACGACGCTGGCAAGGCCCTCCATGTATCACGCTTCCACGCGACGAAAGGCCCCGCTGCCAGCAACGCCAGCACCGGCAGCATCAACGGCGCGAACACGGCATCGAAATATGGCGGGCCAACGGAAATCTTGCCCATGCCAAGGGCATCGAGCAGCAATGGGTAGAGGGTCCCCAGCAGGACGGCAGCCGTCGCCGCCAGCAGCAGCACGTTGTTCAGCAACAGCAGCGTTTCGCGCGACCACAGGGAGAATGCTCCGCCTCCACCCAGCGCCGGCGCGCGCCAGGTGTAGAGTACCAGCGCCCCGCCAATCACCACTGCCAGGAAACCGAGGATGAACAGGCCGCGTTGCGGGTCGCTGGCGAAAGCGTGCACCGAGGACAGGACACCGGAACGCACCAGGAAGGTCCCCAGCAGCGACAGCGAAAAGGCGAGGATGGCCAGCAGCACAGTCCAGCCGCGGAACGCGCCGCGCTTCTCCGTCACCGCCAGTGAATGCAGCAGCGCCGTTCCCACCAGCCACGGCATGAAGGATGCGTTTTCGACCGCGTCCCAGAACCACCAGCCGCCCCAACCCAGCTCGTAGTAAGCCCAGAAGCTGCCCATGAAGATGCCAAGCGTCAGGAAGGCCCAGGCAGACAGCGTCCATGGCCGCGACCAGCGTGCCCAGGCCGCGTCGAGCCGCCCGCCCAGAAGCGCCGCAACGGCAAACGCAAACGCCACAGAGAAGCCCACATAGCCCATGTACAGCAGCGGCGGATGAATGATCATGCCGATGTCCTGCAGCAGCGGATTCAGGTCGCCGCCATCGCGCGCTGCCGGCAGCAGCCGCTCAAAGGGATTGGAAGTGAACAGGATGAAGGCCAGGAAGCCGACTGCGATCAGGCCCATCACCGCCAGCAGGCGGGCTGCCACTTCATCCGGCAAGCGCTTGCTGCCATGGGCAACGGCCGCCAGCCAAAGCGCGAGGACCTGGATCCAGAGCAGGAGCGACCCTTCGTGGCCGCCCCATGCGCCCGCCAGGCGGTAACACAGCGGCAGCATCGAATTCGAGTGTGCCGCGACATAGCGGATGGAAAAGTCGTTTTGCGCGAAGCAGGTCAGCAGCAATCCGAACGACAGCGTGACGAACAAGGCAAGCGCCCATGCCGCCGGACGTGCCAGCCCGATCCAGTCCTGCCGCCCGCGCCATGCGCCCGCCAGCGGCACGGTGCCCAGCACCAGCGCCAGTCCCAGCGCCAGCATCAAGGCGAAGCTACCCAGTTCGCCGATCATTTTGCACCTCCGCCGGCATCAGCCAGCGCCTTCGCAGCTTCCGGCGGCATATAGTTTTCATCATGCTTGGCCAGGACTTCGTCGGCGACAAACAGGCCGCCTTCCAGCCGGCCCTGGGCGACCACGCCCTTTCCTTCGCGGAACAAGTCCGGCAGGATGCCCTTGTAGCGCACCGGGATCGCACGTGCCAGGTCGGTGACGATGAATTGCACGGACAAGCCATCCGCATCGCGCCGCACACTGCCCTTCTGCACCATGCCGCCGATGCGGAAGCTGCGTTGCCGCGGTGCGTCCCCTGCCGCCACTTGCGCCGGCGAGTAGAAGAACACCATATTCTTCTGGAATGCCGACAGCACCAGCGCAGCGGCGGCCCCCAGCGCCAGCAGCGATACCGCCAGCAGCAGGAAACGCTTCTGCCTGCGCGTCATGCCTGCCTCCGGCGCGATGCATGTGCAGCGGCGAGCAAGGCAGCGCGCCTGCGCCGCGCCAGCAATACAAGCTCCAGCGCCAGGACGGCGCCGGTCACCAGGACGGAACCCCAAACGTAGCCGCCGTAGCCGCCCATGGCGAGAAATTCCTCGAAACTGAGCCAGATCATGCGCCCTCTCCCTGCGCCAGTCCCGCCACCCAGGCTGCCCGGCCTTCACGCTCAAGGATGATGCAGCGCAGGCGCAGCAGCGCGGCTGCCGCCGCATAAAACCACATCGCCAGCGCCATCACCAGCATGCCGAGCAGCATCGGCGTGGCAATGGTCGGCGCAGAAGAAACAGATACCGAAGCGCCCTGGTGCAGCGTATTCCACCACTTCACGGAGAAGTAAATGATCGGCAGGTTGACCGTACCGACCAGCGCCAGCACGGCGCCGGCACGGTCGGCGCGGCGCGGATCGTCAATCGCCGCCTGCAGCGCAATGAAGCCAAGGTAAAGGAACAGCAGCAGCAATTCCGAAGTCAGGCGCGCATCCCACACCCACCAGGCGCCCCAGGTCGGCTTGCCCCACAGGGCGCCGGTCCACAGCGCCAGGAAAGTGAACAGGGCGCCGCTGGGCGCCAGAGCGCCCGCCATCATCGCCGACAGGCGCGTATTCGCCACCAGCCCGACCGCCGACCAGAATGCCATCGCGGCATAGATGACCATCGACAGCCAGGCCGCCGGCACATGGACGAAAATGATGCGGTAGGCGTCGCCCTGCTGCGCATCGGTGGGCGCAACGAGGAAGCCGATGTACAGCCCCACCAGCGCAAGCACCAGCGACAGCGGCAACAGCAGCGCAGCGAGAGTGCCGGCCGGACCGTAGAAGGCCGCGGGCGATGCAAATTGCAGCCAGCGCCGGCCCCGCCCTTGCGGGCTTGCGCTGGACATGGCGCCGGCGATCGCGCCTGTTCCCGGTGTGAGATGCCCTGACATAGTGACTCCTTGAGATAACGAATTCATTCCAGCGCAATGCGCAATGCAGCGGCAGTGGCCCAGGGCGCCAGCGCCAGTGCAAAGCCCAGGCCAGCCCCGAGCAGCAACAGGTGTGCCATTGCCCCGCCGCCCGCGCCCAGCGCGTCGACTGCACCGGCACCAAATACCAGCACTGGCGTATAGAGCGGAAGCGCCAGCAGGGCCACCAGCACGCCGCTGCTGCGCGCCCCCAGCGACAGGGCTGCGGCCACGGCGCCCACCAGGCTGAGGATGGGTGTACCCAGCAACAGGCTGGCCAGCAGCACCGCCAGCGACCGGGCGTCCAGTCCGAATTGCAGCGCCAGCAGGGGCGACAACAGCACCAGGGGCAGGCCTGAGACCAGCCAGTGCGCCACCGCCTTGCCTGCCACGATCAGCACCAGCGGCTCGGATGACAACAACATCTGCTCCAGCGTGCCGTCTGCATGGTCGGCGCTGAACAGGCGTGGCAGGGACAAGGTTGCTGCCAGCAGCGCCGCTACCCACAACACCCCGGGCGCCATCGAACGCAGGGCAGCAGGGTCCGGCCCCACTCCCAGCGGGAACAGCGAACAGGCAATCACGAAGAAGGCCAGCGAGCCCAACGCATCTGCGCTGCGGCGGCCGGCCAGCAACAGGTCGCGCTTCACGATCCATGCGAGCATGCCGGTCATTGCGCCCCCCCTGCAACGGCGTCCAGGTCCAGGCGTTGCTGGTGCTGCGGCCGCAAGCCATACGCCTGGTGCGTGGTGTACACCGCAATGCCACCGCTATCGAGGTGGGCCGCAATTCGCTCGCCCAGCTGCTGCACTGCACTTGCATCTAGCGCCGTGAACGGCTCATCGAGCAACAGCAGCGGCGGCAGCGGTTCCAGGTACAGCCGGGCCAGCGAGACCCGACGGCGCTGCCCCTGCGACAAGAAATGCGCCGGCACGGCCGCTACGGCATGGAGGCCAGCCCTGTCCAGCGCGGCCTCGGCTTGCTCACGGCTGACGCGATATCCCGCCAGCGCCGCATTGCACGCCACGTTTTCCCACGCTGCCAGGTCGTCCTTGATGCCGGCAGCGTGGCCGCAGTACAGCAGCTGGCGATGAAAGTCCTCACGCAGCTCGCGCACCGGCTGACCGCGCCACAGCACCTCGCCTTCAGCCGGGAGGCCCAGGCCAGCCAGCAGCCGCAGCATGCTCGTCTTGCCGCTGCCATTGCCGCCGGCCAGCCATAGTGCCTGCCCTTCGGACAATGCAAAGTCCACTCCTTCGAACAGCCGACGGCCGCCCCGCTCGCACGCCAGCGCGCGAGCTTGCAACGCCGGCGGCTTCATTGCTGCAGCTCGGCGCCCGGCAGGGACGGCGCGCCAGCCTCAAATCCGATCAGGCCAAAACGCTTCAACTGCGTGCGCAGGATGTTGCGGCTGATGCCCAGTACGCGCGCGGTCTGCACCTGGTTGCGGTAGCAATGGTCGAAGGCAGTGCGCACCACGGTTTCTTCGACGGTCTCGTAAAGGTCTTGCTGGTCGGCTTCGATCATGCTGCCCACCAGTGCCGAAAGGCGCTGGCGGAAGCCCTCTCCCGATGCCGCTTCCGGTACCGGCACGCTGGCCGGCAAGTGCTGGGCTACAGCCTGGTCGCGCATATTCAGTCGGCGGCGCGACACGCCTGACAGCTTTAAATCATCGGGTTGGATCACGCCGTTGCGGCAGACGATCAGGGCGAAATGGATCACGTTTTCCAGCTCGCGGATATTCCCCGGCCAGTCGTATTCGAGCAAGGCCTGGCGCGCAGCAGGCGACAGCGTCGCTTCCTGCATGCGGATCTTGTCGCTGTAGACGTTGATGAAGTGGCGCGCCAGAGGAAGGATGTCGCCTGGACGCTCATGCAGTGGCGCCAGGTGCACCGTGGCCACGCTAAGGCGGTAGTACAGGTCCGAACGGAAGCGGTCCGCCTCCACAGCCTTGTGCAAGTCCACGTTGGTCGCCGCCACCAGACGCACATTGAGCGGGATTGGCGTGCGTGCGCCGAGGCGCACCACCTGACGTTCCTGCAGTAGCCGCAGAAGCTTTACCTGCAACCCCATCGACAGGTCGCCGATTTCGTCCAGGAACAGCGTGCCGCCATTGGCTGCCTCGAACCAGCCGGAGCGCGCCTGCGTGGCGCCGGTAAAGGCGCCAGCTTCGTGGCCAAACAATTCGGCATCGATCAGCGTTTCGCTGAAGGCGCCGCAATTGACTGCCACGAACGGGCCGCGCCGGCCGCTCACCTTGTGGATATGGCGCGCGATCAGCTCCTTGCCGGTACCCGTTTCGCCGATGATCAGCGTCGTGGCTTCGGTGGGTGCGATGCGTTCAACCTGCTCCAGCAATTCCGCAGAACGCGGGTCGTGGAACATCAGTGCCTTGGCGCGTATCGATAGCGCCATGCCGTAACTATCTGGAAAAGTCAGTAGTTTTTCCAAAGTAATTCCCCCGGTTCGGCGCCACTATGCGTGCGACGCTCTGTTATGGTGATAGCGTCAGGCTACCGGTGCCGGGGAAATTGGCACACTAATCATTTCAAGTTATTAAATGCGCGAACTGGATATAGCAAGCCGCGGCACTATGCGGCAGCCTCCCTTTGCTCCATCAGGAAGTTGGTTGCAGCGTAGGCCGCCAGGGGGCGCGCGAAGTAGTATCCCTGCAACAGGTCGCAGCCCAGGTGGCGCAGCTGCGCTGCCTGCACTGTATCTTCCACTCCTTCGGCAACGATTTCGAGGCCGAGGTTGCGTGCCAGGCCAACTGCGGTGGCGCAGATCTCCAGGTCCTTCTCGCTGCTGCCGATATCTCGCACGAAGCTGCGGTCAAGCTTGAAGGAATGCACCGGCAGCATCTTCAGGTAGCCGAGCGAAGAGTAGCCCGTGCCGAAGTCGTCGATCGAAAGCCGAACACCCAGGCCGCGCAAGGTCTCCAGCCTTTCGATCGAGCGTTGAGGATCCTGCATCAGCACCGATTCGGTGATTTCAAGCTCGAGGTCCGCTCCCATCAGGCCCGCGCGCCGCAAGGCCGATTGCACGTTGTGGTCAAGATCATCCAGCAAAAGCTGTTGCGCCGACAGGTTGACCGCCATCCGCACATCACTGAAGCCGAGTGCACGCCAGTCCTGCAACTGCTTGCATGCGCTCTCGATCACCCAGGTGCCGATCGCCGCGATAATGCCTGTCGATTCGGCCAGCGGAATGAACTTGTCCGGCATGACCAGGCCCAGTTCCGGATGCTGCCAGCGGATCAACGCTTCCATGCCGAGCACGCGTTCGGTGACCGCACAGACCTGTGGCTGGTAATGCAGGAACAGCTCCCCTTTTCCAAGCGCTTCCTTCAGCTCATTTTCCAGGCCAATGCGTTCGCTCAGCGACTGCTGCAGCGAAGGGTGGAAAATGCGCATATTGCCCGGGCCCGCATCGCGTGCCTCGTGCAGCGCCAGGCCGGCCGATGCCAGCAGGTCTTCCGCCGTCGCAGCATGATCCGGATAAATCGACACGCCAACGCTGAATGTCATGTTCAGCACCGTGCCGCCAACCGAGAAAGGCGGTTTGATTGCAGCCAGCACGCCCTCCACTTCGCGTTCGATGCCAGCCTGGGTCTTGTGGCCCGCAAGGCCGACCACAAAGCGCGCACTACCCAGCCGCGCCACCAGGCGGCGCTTGCCGCAGTGTTCGCGAAGTCGTTGCGCAACTTCGATCAGCACCTGGTTGCCAGCCTCGTAGCCGCGCGTGCCATTGATGATTGCCAGGCGGTCCAGGTCGATCAACAGCACCGCCATGCGGGTCATGCTCGATTCGCTCCAGACGCACATGGTGCGCAGCTTCTCCAGCGCACCTTCACGGTTCGGCAACCGGGTCAGTTCATCATTGGTCAGCGCGCGCTCGATGCGCCTGCTGGAGAGTTTGTGATTTTCCAGTTCGCGCTCCAGCGCGGCGCTGATACGAATCTTCTCAGTCAAGCGCTGGGTCGCTTCGCGCCTGACCAGCAGCAGGTAGGAGGCGGCGAGGAACAGGAATCCGAAACCGCTCAGGTACGGCATCCGCAGCATACCGGTATCGGTCGCACCGCCCAGCGCAGTCGTTATTACCACCAGCGCTGCAGAACTCCACACCAGGCGGTTGGAAAAGCGTGCCCGCTGCCGCTGCACGCGCACAAAGTAGATGACAGCAAAGGCCGCTGCGCCCAGCGACAGCAGGCGGCTGACCGCATACGCGGCTGTCGTTTCGCCGTACAGCAGGAATGCATGGCCACCCCACGCCAGCTCTGTCGGCGCATCGGACGTGAGCGCGGAAAAACGATAGCCAAAGGGGACCATGAAATTGTCCACCGCCAGCACGGCCGATATGAAGGCGATGCCGTAGGTCAGGCGAAACGCAGCGCGCCTTGGATCAAGCGAAGCGACCAGGTAGCAGAACTGCGGCGCCAGCAGCAGCGAAAAGAGATTGACCCACTTGTGCGCCGTAATGGCCTCTGCCAGCCCGGGCGCCAGCTGCTGCTGCACGTTGGCGTACTGGAAGCAGGCAAATGTCAGGCAGATTGCTGCAAACGCCCAGCAGGCCCGCACATAGGAACTGTTGCGTGCGACCAGCGCCGACTGGAATGCCGACATTGCCAGCGCACCTGCGGAGATCAGGTAAAGCGAAGCAATGGGAGTATCCATAAGACCCCGTTAATTACTGTTTTCAAAGGCGATAACCTCGTCGCCAGTCTGCGCTTCGCAGCCCGCGCCCATCGCATCCCAGCCACGCCGGATCACGATATGGTTCGCGTTATAGCAAAGCTCAATGCGGCGCGCTTGTGGCGCTTCGCGGCGAACAAACTGCTCAATCGACGAAGGCATGCTGACGCGCATTGTTTGCGCCCGCAGGTCCTCATCGGGGTGGTCGATCACGTGCACCAACGGCACGAAGTGCGCCGCGATCACCAGGGTGCGGCCAACATTGACCGGTTCCGCTTCGTAGCCGCGTTCACGCAGCCAGCGCTGTGCCTCTTCGCGTCGCGGCGCAGGGGCGCCCCAGGCGCTGGCGATCAGCTCCACCAGCCACTGGTTGCAGTTCTGGAAGCGCGTACTGTAGGCGTAGGCATTGGCGCTGTATTCGCCGGCCAGCAGCGACAGCGGGGTTTGTACATCCAGGGCGGCTTCTTGCAGTGCGCCGGCCGGCCCTTCCGGCAGCAGCACCATCGACAAGTGGCCCTGCGACGGTTCTTCCGCGCCGAGCACGAAACCGGCCATGCCCTGGTCGAAGATGCGTGGGCGCTTTTCGTCGCACGCATAGTAAAGCTGGCGCACCGACCAAGGGCTATTCGGATTGGCTTTCAGCGCCAGCCCGGCATGCGAGTAGCGCAGGCCGACGCGGGCCAGGTCAAGCCCCGCGCGCGACACCACGGCGGCCGTGGCGCCGGAACGTTCCAGTTCATCCGTTACCACGGCTGCAAAACGCAGCACGTGGTCCTGCGCCGCCGCCGAAACCTTCGCCGGACGGTCGCAGAACATCATCCCGCCAGCCTGCGCTGCGGCATTCCAGCCGAGCGCGAGGCAGCCGGCGATCAGATGGCGTGCGAGCGCAGTTCGCGTTGCCATGCGTCGTCGAGGGCCAGGAAGAAGGCCTGACGGGTGTCGGCGTAAGCGAATTCATAGCCGTATGGGCGCTCGCTCACCTGCACCAGGGCGCCGGTTGGCAGTGCACGGTCGGCCAGGGCCGCTTTCGGCACGGTGAGGAAGAATTCATTGCCCTGGCCTTGCAGCTTCAGGCGGGTCGCACCTGGCTTGCCTGGCGCTTCGGCTACGTCGATGACGCGGTACTGGCCGGCAGCAACTTTCTTGTCATCGCCGCTGGAGCTCTTGCTGGAACCGCCGATCGAATCGGACACGCTGCCCGAGGACTCGGAACCGGCGCTCGATGCGGAGGAAGCGGAACTGCCGGCTTGGGCAGGGATGGCGATGGCAGCAGCCAGCACGGACAGGGCGGCGGCGCGACGCAGGAATTGCATGGACATTGATGGATTCTCCGGTTGAAAAAACGTCGCGTGGATTATACGCGCACTCTTGCGTGGCACGGCGG
>JBCNOP010000044.1:0-28701 GCA_039593775.1 Pseudoduganella sp. | reverse complement strand
GTCATGAACTCGCGCCGGTTCGGCAAGCCGGTCAGGAAGTCGGTGGTGGCAAGCTGCACCAGTTCTTCGTTCAGGCGCTTGCGCTCCGTGATGTCGATGGTGGAGACGATCACGAAGTCCAGCGCGTTCTCGTGGCCCGGCATCACCAGCAGGGTCAATTCGTTCTGGCGTTCCACGCCATCGAGACGCAGGAAGCTGCCCTCGCAGCGGAACAGGTGCGAGCCATGTTCCATCGCCAGCAGCGCATGGCCGAATTCCTGCATGGCCGATGGCGCGAAATTCTGCGCGAGGCTCAGCTTGCCCGGCTGCTTGCAGGCCGGGCCGGCACCCACCTGTTCCAGCGCGGCGGCATTGACGTCGGTGATGCGCACCAGCGCGGCCAGGCGCTGCAACTGGCTCGGATTGACCTGCAGCCATTGCGCGACGTCTTCCACGCCCGACGCCACCAGTTCCTGCAAAGCCGCGCGCACCGCCGACCAGTCCTGCTGCCACAAAGCCACGGGCGCGTGGTCGTACAGGCTGCGGAAGCGCGCTTCGCCCACGCGCAGCGCTTCAGCGGCGCGCGCCTGTTCCACTGCGATTCCGGCCAGGCTGGCTGCCTGGTCGATCAGGGCCAGTTGCGCCACGCTGGGGCGCTGCGGTTCGCGGTGGTAGATGGCGAAAGCGCCCAGCACCTTGCCGTTGGCGCCATGCACCGGCTCCGACCAGCAGGCGCCAAGGCCGGCCCGCAGCGCCATTTCGCGGTACGGCGCCCATAGCGGGTCGGTGGCGATGTCTTCCACGATCACGCGGCTATTGCTGGTGACGGCCTTGCCGCAAGAACCGTTGCCGAAGCCGATCGGCAGGCCGTCGATGGCTTGCCTGAAAAACGTCGGCAAGCTGGGGGCTGCGGAAAGCTGCAGGTGCTTGGCCTCGTCGTCGAGCAGCATCACGCTGCAGATCATGCCGGGGTTGACGCTTTCGATGCCGCGCATCAGGTTGTCCAGCACTTCCTGCTGCGGCGCGCCGGCGGCCAGCAGTTCGAGCACCTGGTGGCGCGCTTCCTCGCGCCGCTCGTTCATCGTGCGCTCGGTGATGTCGCGGAAGGACCAGAGCCTGGCCGGCTCGCTGCCCAGGCTCAGCGGGCGCGTGGTGACTTCCAGCACGCGGCCATCGCGCATCTGCAGCTGGCTGTGGCTTTCCTCATCGTCCGGTTCGGGACGCGCGCAGGCGTGCAGGAAGGCATCCGGCTGTTCCAATTGGCTGGCCATGTGGGCCAGCAGGATGGCGCCGTCGTTTTCCCAATCGAGCTGCTCCGGCACGTTCCATAACTGGCGGAAGCATCGATTGGAGTTCAGCACCTTGCCGCTGTAGTTGTCGACCAGGATGCCGTCCACCGTGGAATCGAGGATGCAGCGCAGCACCGCCTGACTGCCCTGCGCATGTTCGGCCATGGCCAGCAGGGTTTCCTGCCCTTCGCGCAATTCGTCGCCCATGCGGCTGCTCTGGTCGAGCGCGACGCGCAGCCGCTGCCGGCTTTCCGCCAGCACGTAGGCCAGCAATGCCAGCAGGCCGCTGATCAGCAGGCCGCCGATGGCGATGGCGCGCGGCTTGTCCGACAGCACGCCGTTCGTTTTCGGCAGCGCGCTGAGATGCAGGGTCCAGCGCCTGCCGGCCAGGCTGATGCGCTTGAGAACGTGCTGGCGCCGTTCCGCGGCAGCAGCTGCCGGCGCGCTGTCGAACATGCGCGTCATGGCGTTTGGCTCGTCGCCGTCGTAGACTTCCACGTCGAGGCCACGCAAGGCATCGTGGCCCAGCGCAGCCATCACGTCGCCCATGCGGAACGGCGCATAGACCCAGCCTTTCAAGGCGCTGCGGCGCTGCACCAGCGTATAGCGTCCTACGCCATTCTGGTAGATCGGCAGCGCGATGATGAAGCCGGCCTGCACCGGGTCGGAGGTTTCCTGCTTGAGCAGCAGCCTGCCGGTCATGGTCGGCAAGCCGGAATCGCGCGCCTGCTCGAAGGCGGCGCGGCGCACCGGCTCGGACAGGCCGTCATAGCCGAACGCCTGCAGGTTGCTGCCGCTGAAGGGTTCGAGGTAGACCACCGGGCCATACTGGCTGCGCTGGCCCGGCGGCGTCACCGAATAGTCGGGGAAGCCTTCCGCCTGCACGATGGCGATGTGCGATTGCAGTTGCGGGCCGGGCACCAGGCGCATGAAGCCGATGCCCTGCATGCCGGGAAAGTTCTGCCCCAGTTCCAGGCGCTCGACATAGGTGTGGAATTCCTGGCGGTCGACGAAGTCGGAACTGGCGAACAGGCCCTGCACGCCATACAGCACCTGGACATAGGCCTGCATGCGCGCGGCTATATTATTGACCAGTTCACGGGCACGGTAATCGAAGCCGGTGCGGGCATCGCGTTCGGCATCGAGGTGGGCGCCCCACCACACGCTGCCGGTCGCCGTCAGGCAAAGCGCCGCCACCAGCCCAGCCAGCAGGCGGGGTTGGAGCAGGCGTTGGAGCGGCGGGCTGGCAGGTGGCCTCTGCATACCAGCATCTTAGTTTGTTCAGGGCAAAATAATTGCCCTATAGAAAAAGTCAATCGGTGCTATTGTCGTGATTGCCGCTCAGGGCGGAGTGGTACAGGCGGTAGCCGCGCGCGCGCAGCTCGCAGGCCGGGCAGGTGCCGCAGCCATAACCCCAGTCGTGCAGTTCGCCGCGTTCGCCCTTGTAGCAGGTGTGGGTTTCGGCGCGGATCAAGTCCACCAGCTTCCGGCCGCCGAGGCGTTCGGCCAGTTGCCAGGTTTGCGCCTTGTCCAGCCACATCAGCGGGGTCTCCAGCTTGTTGCGGGTGTCCATGCCCAGGTTCAGGGCCACTTGCAGCGCCTTCATGGTGTCGTCACGGCAGTCCGGATAGCCGGAGAAGTCGGTTTCGCACATGCCGCCCACCAGCACGGTCAGGCCGCGGCGATAGGCCAGGGTGGCAGCCACGGTCATGAACAAGAGGTTGCGGCCGGGAACGAATGTATTCGGCAGGCCGTTTTCCTGCATCACGATCTCGATGTCCTCGGTCATGGCCGTTTTCGACAGTTGCGAGATCAGGCCGAGGTCGACCATGTGGTCTTCGCCCAGGCGCTCGGCCCATTCCGGCTTCACGCTGCGCATCTGCTCCAGCACGCGCGGGCGCACGGTCAGCTCGATCGCGTGGCGCTGGCCGTAGTCGAAGCCGATGGTTTCGACGCGCGGATAGCGGTCCAGGGCCCAGGCCAGGCAGGTTGTCGAGTCCTGTCCACCGCTGAACAGGACCAGTGCGGCGTCGTTTGTCAGCATCGCGGTCTTTCTTTGAGTTTGTAATCAATCATTAAGTGGCCGACAAGATTGCGGCTGATCCGGTAACATTCGGTTTCGACTCCCAGATCACAGACCACGAATTTTGGCACAAACCGGCATAAAAGTATTGAGGGGCCTTGTACTGGGCTGCGCTGCCCTGCTGCTGCCCCTGCTGGCGGCTGCCCAGGGCTGGCATTACCAGGTCCGCATCAACGCTCCGCGCGAGCTGGAGTCCCTTCTCGAAGATAACCTTGACCTGGTGCGCTACCGTACGAACGAGCGCATGGACCGCGACCAGCTGCAGCGCATGCTGCGCGCGGCGCCGGAACAGATCAAGACCCTGGTTGCGACTGCCGGTTACTACAGCCCGGCGGTCAACATCAGGCTGGACGAAAGCGGCACGCCGACCGTCACGGTCGATGTGCAGCCCGGCGAGCCCGTGCTGGTGGGCGAAGTCGAGATCGTGCTGCAGGGCTTCGAGTCGTCGTCGGGCACGCCCTTCGACAAGAATGCGCTGAAAGCCGGCTGGACCTTGCCGAACGGCGCCGTGTTCCGCCAGGATGAATGGGAGAAGGCCAAGCGCGATATCCTGCGCGCCGTGGTGCAGACGCGCTATCCGCGGGCGCAACTGGTTTCCAGCGAGGCCGTGGTCGATCCCGAGACCCGGCGTGCGCTGCTGCATGTGGCGCTCGACAGCGGCCCTGAAATGCGCTTCGGCGAGCTGAAGATCGAAGGCTTGCGGCGCTATCCGGAATCGGTGGTGCGCAACCTGAACCCGATCAAGCCGGGCGATTATTACAGCGAGGCGGCGCTGCAGGCTTACCAGGGCAAGCTGCAGGAGACCGGCTACTTCGCCAACGTCGAAGTCAGCGCCGACCTGTCGTCCGTCCTGGGCGAGCAGATCGAGGCCGCCGAGGGCAAGGCGGAAGGCGTGCCGCAGCCAACTTCCATGGCGCCGCTGCCCTTGCTGGTGCGGGTGATGGAGAACAAGCGCAAGAACGCCAGCGTGGGTATCGGTTTCAGCACCAATACCGGCTCCCGCATGTCGGGCACTTACGATGACCTGAATGTATTCGGCCTGAAGATGAAGAGCGCTCTGACGGTGGAGACCAAGCGCCAGCAGGCGCGCAGCGATTTCTACTTCCCGACCACGGCGGACGGCTATAACGACAGCTTCGGCGCGGCGGTGGAACGCAAGGATATCGAGGGCGAGATCACGCGCACCGCTTCCGTTGCAGCCAAGCGGGCCTGGGGCACGCCAATGCTGGAACGCAGCATCTCGATCGAGTACCTGAACGAGAGCAAGACCGTGAACCGGGTGCTGTCGTCACATAGCCAGTCGCTGCCGATCACTTATGCCGCTACCTGGCGCAAGGTGGATAACCTGGTGTTCCCGACCAAGGGTTATGTGCTGAATGCCACGCTGGGCGGGGCGCTGCTGCCGGTGCTGACGGACGAGAAATTCATCCGTGCTACCGCGCGCGGCATCACCTACCGGCCGCTGAGCCCTAAGTCCACCGTGATCCTGCGGGCGGAATTCGGGGCGCTGGGCTCGGTGCACCAGGAAGGCGTGCCGACCACCTACCTGTTCCGCGCCGGCGGCGACAATTCCGTGCGCGGCTATGCCTACCAGGAACTGGGCGTGCAGCAGGGCGAAGCCACAGTCGGCGGCCGCTTCCTGGTCACCGGCAGCGCTGAGTATCAGTACTGGTTCAAGCCAACCTGGGGCGCGGCGGTGTTCTATGACGCCGGCAATGCCTCCAATTCCCTGGGCGGCTTGCATCCCAAGTCCGGCTACGGCGTCGGTGCACGCTACAAGAGCCCTGTTGGCCCGATCAACGTCGACGTCGCGTACGGCCATGCCACGAAAAAGGCGCGCCTGCACTTCTCCCTGGGGTTCACGTTCTGATGGATACGCCGCACAACCCTCCCCAGCCACCGGTGCCGCCAGGGCCGCCTGACGCGCCGGCTGTGCCGCGCCGCAAATGGCTGCGCCGCACACTGATCGCCAGCGGCGTGACGCTCACCGTGCTGGGCGGCGCGGTATGGCTGCTGGGACGCGAAACCACGCTGCAGCAAATCGTCGCGCAAGTTGCGCGCTCCAGCGGCGGCCAGATTGTCGTCACTGGCGTGAGCGGCTCGCTGTATGGGCGCATGCATATCGGGCGCATCGTCTATCGCGACGAATCCAGCGTGCTCACGCTCGACGACATCAACATCAACTGGTCGCCACTGCAGTACTTCAGCCAAGGCGTGGCGATCAGCGAGCTGCATGTGGCGCGGGCGGAGTCGCGCACGACCGGGCCTTCCAAGCCGGCCGAAATGCCGGCATCGATCACGCCGCCTTTCCGCCTGAGTATCGCGGATGGCCGCGTCAGCGCGCTGGCCCTGGTCAGCGAAGACGGCAGCCGCACCGAAGTACGCGCCATCAAGCTGCAACTGCAGGGCGACGGCCAGCGCTGGCAGCTGAAAGACGCCAGTGCCGAAACGCCAATCGGCGCCCTCGCCGCCAGTGCGGAAATCTCCACCACGCGCCCGTACAAGCTGAGCGCCACCGCCGCCCTCGCGCCGATGCCACCTGTGCCTGCAACTAGCGCGGCAACGCCCGCCGGCAGCGCGCGCGCAGCTTCTGCACCGGTGCTTGCAGCCCGCCCAAGCGGCTCCACGACGACACCACCTGGTGCGCCGGCAGCGACGCCGCCTGATCCAGACCTGGTCCAACGCAGCGCAACGCGGCTGGAAATCTTCGCCAGCGGCGACCTCGCGCAACTGAAACTGGACGTCAAAGGCAAATCGAACTACGCCAACGGCGACGGCACATTGATGCTGGCGCCCTTCGACACCCTGCCCCTGCGCAGCATCCGCCTGCAGGCACGCGACGTCGACCCAGCGCGCTTCGATCCCGCCTGGCCGAAGGCAGCAATCGACCTCGCGCTGGAAGCCGCTATTACCGGCGACAAGCTGTCCGGCAAGCTGGCAGCAACGAACCGCAGCACACCAGGCCCGCTCGACCAGCAGAAACTGCCCTTGCACAGCGCCGCCGCACAACTGGGCGGCACCCTGAACGATGCTAACCTCAGCGGCCTGCTGATCGACCTCGGCTCCGCCGGCAAATTCACCGGCAGCGGCAACCTGCGCCGCCTGCCGAAAGACGGCAGCATCGACACCGCCATTGTGCGCCTGCATACCGACCGGCTCGACCTGCGCGGCCTGCATGGCGCCGCCATCAGCACTGCAATCGCCGGCGACATCAGCGCCGAGACCAAGGGCAAGCAGCACACCCTGCGCGCCGCACTCGGCGAAGGCAAGCTGCGCCTGGACGCCCGCGCCACGCTGGAAGACCTGCTGCTGACTCTGCACCAGGCCCGCATTACTGCCGGCCAGGGCAGCATTACCGCCACCGCGCAAGCCAGCCTGAAAGACGACAAGGCCTTCAAGGCCAACGCGATCGTCAAGCGTTTCGACCCGGCAGCACTGGGCGCCTTCCCGTCGGCCGACCTGAATGCAGAACTGCAGGCCAGCGGCAGACTAGCGCCGGATTGGCGCGCAAACGCCGACATCGCGCTGCAGCCCAGCAAGTTGATGGGGCAGCCGCTGTCCGGCAGCGTCAAGCTGGCCGCCGATGCCCAGCACGTCTCCAACGTCGATGCCCGCCTCGCCTACGCCCGCAACAACGCCATCGCGCGCGGCGCATTCGGTGCAGCAGGCGACAAGCTGGAATGGCAGGTCGACGCCGCCCAGCTCTCCGTGCTCGACCCGCAGCTGCAAGGCAGCGCCACCGCCAGCGGCATCCTGAGCGGAGGCTACCAGGCGCCGCGCACCAGTTTCACCGCAGAAGCTCGCGGCCTGGCTTACCTGCCGCAGCCAGCTGGCCGTCGCCCCTCAGCGGCAGATGCAGGCGGCGTCGCTCCCCGGGCCGACAGCCTGATCCGCGCCAGCGGCGAAGCAGCACTGTCCGGCGCCATGGACGTCAAGCTGGCCGGCAGCGCAAGCCGCGTCAATCCCGCCAGCTTCGGCTCTTCGGTCGCCGGCAACGTCAACGCCGATTTCGACGCCACGCTGCGCGCTTCCGCCGACTGGCTGGCCAATGCCGATATCCGCCTGCAACCGGCATCCACGCTCGGCAACGCTGCATTGAGCGGCCACGCAAAATTCGCCGCGAGCCCAGGCCGCGTGCAGGACAGCGACGTCGACCTGCACCTCGGCCCCAATATGCTGCAAGCGAAAGGCTCCTTCGGCAAACCGCAAGACCGCATCGACTGGAAGCTCGACGCGCCGCAACTGTCGGTGCTGGGCCGCGAATGGTCCGGCAACCTGCGCGGCAGCGGCTACGCCAGCGGAGGAAACGTCGCGGGCCGCGGCCCCAACACCATGCCAACGCTCAGCGCCACGCTGGAAGGCGCCCACCTGCGCCTGCCCGGCCAGCGCGAAATCTCCGCCATCAAAGGCAGCGCCACCATTGGCACATCGTTTGGCCAGGAGGATCCGCTGCAAGCCGACCTGACGGTCACCGGCCTGAATATGCCGGGCCTCCTGCTCGACCGCCTGCGCTTGCAAGCCAGCGGCACCGCAGGCAACCACACGCTGCAAGCCGCAGCCGCCAATCCCGACTTCGACGCCAGCGTAAAACTGCGCGGCAGCTTCGCCACGGACAGCTGGAGCGGCAGCATCGACGCCCTGCAAAACAAAGGCCGCTTCGCCCTCAACCTGCAAGCACCGGCCATGCTGCGCATCAACGGCCGCAAGGGCGAAGGCGTGGCAGGCCTGGCAAAGCCCGAACAGCTCGCCCTGGGCAGCGCCACCATCGCCATGCCGGAAGGCAGCCTGCGCATCGAAACGCTAGAAAAGAACGGCCTGCACTGGCGCAGCAAAGGCAGTGCCGCCGGCGTCAACGCCAGCTACCTCGCCCAACTGTCCGACACCTGGCGCAGCAACGTGGCCAGCACCATGACGCTGGGCGGCGACTGGTCGCTCGAGCTGGCGGCGCCCGCAGCCGCCGGCGCCGCACCTGCGCTGGACGGCTACCTGCACGTCTTCCGCGAAAAAGGCGACATTACCATTACCGGCGGCGAGCGCCCTATCCCGCTCGACCTGAAAGTGCTGGACGCCCGCGTCACGGTCGCCGGCGACCAGTTGCGCGCCCAGGCCGAACTGGCCGGCGACCGCGCAGGCAACGCCCGCCTGGAAGCAAGCGCGCAATTGCGCGACGGCCGCATCCCTTCCGACAGCCCGCTGACCTTTGGCGCGAGCGCCAGCTTGCCGTCCATCGCGTGGCTGTCGCCACTGCTCGGCGTCCAGGGCATGGAGCTGGGCGGCTCGCTGCGCGCGCACGCCGGCGGCCACGGCACCATCGCCAATCCCCTGCTGGATGGTGAAGTCGTCGGCGAAGGACTCGTCATCAACTGGGCCGAGCAAGGCATCCGGCTGCGCAACGGCGCCCTGCAGGCGAAGGTGAGCGGCGACCAGCTGCAACTGCAGCGCCTGCGCTTCGACGGGACCGATGGCAATGTGCAGGCCGACGGCTGGCTGCGGCTGGCCGGCGGCGAAATGTCGATGGACCTCAAGCTGGCCGCCAACAAGCTCGAAGTGTTCAATCGCCCGGACCGCACCCTGGTACTGAGCGGCAGCAGCACGCTGGTGCGCGATGCCAAGCGCTTCGAATTCGATGGCAAGTTCAAGGCCAACCGCGCCGTCATCGAACTGCCATCGCTCGACACGCCGACCATCAGCGAAGACGTCGTGATTCTCGGCCGCGACAAGCCCAAAGCCGCCGCAACGACCGGAACGCCTCTGAACATCGACCTCGAGGCCGACCTGGGCGACGACTTCACCTTGCGCGGCAAGGGCCTGGACGCGCAATTGGCCGGCACCGTGCGCGTGCGCATGGCCGACCGCCGCGCACCGCGCGTCAACGGCAGCATCCGCGTTGTCAACGGCACCTACGCCGCGTATGGCCAGCGCCTGACGATCGAACGCGGCGTACTGAATTTCACCGGCGCTTACGACAACCCTGGCCTGAACATCCGCGCAGTGCGCAAGCGCCCGGAAGGCGATGAGCTGAGCGAGACTAACGTGGAAGCCGGCGTCGAAGTGCGCGGCACGGCACTGGCGCCGTCCGCCAAGCTGGTCTCCACGCCGTCCGTGCCGGACAGCGAAAAGCTGGCCTGGATGGTGCTTGGCCACGGCACAGCCGACATGGCGGGCAATGAAATGAGCCTGCTGGGCACTGCGGCCGGCGCGCTGCTGGGCGGCAGCGGCGGCCCAAGCCTGGCGAACCGGGTCGGCCTGGATGAGCTGGGAGTCACCCAGGCCAAGGGGCTGGAAAGCACGGTTGTCACGGTCGGCAAAAAGCTGTCCTCGCGCGCCTACATCAGTTTCGAGCAAGGCGCGGGTACGGCGACCAGCCTGGTCAAACTGCGCTACAAGGTCAATAACCGCGTGACGCTGCAGGTGCAGACCGGCACCAACAACGCACTGGACGTGCTTTACAACTGGGCTTTTGACTGACCGGGCGGATGCAGCTCGGGATTATGGTTGGGCACCGGCTCGTCTTGCGGGACGGGATTGTGCGGACTGTGGGGGTGCACCGGTTCGGGGTGCGGCTGCGACTCGTCGACTGGCACCGGCAAGTCCGGTGCGCGGTGGGCGTGGATACGGTGTTTTTCCATGGCTGGAACTCCCGAAAGCGAGATCACGAAGGCTTATTTTACGCCTGCGGTTAAAATTCTTCTTTTTTCACGAATCCGGCGCCCAATGCAACTGACTGTCACTACCGTAGTCCTGCTCATCCTCGTCCCGATGCTGATCTGGCGCACCTATTCGCGCCTGAAGCTGGTGTTCCGGCGCCAGGAGTCGGTCGCGTGGCGGCATTGGGTCGGTGCGGCTGGCTTGCCGATCCTGCTGCTGGCAGCGGCGCAATCGATGCTCGGCAATCCGCCTGCGCTGTCGATGATGGCTGGCGCGGTGATAGCCGGTGCCTGGATGGCCTTCTTCGCGCTCAAGAAAACCCGCTTTGAAAACACTGGCAGCAAACTGTATTTCACGCCGCCGAGCCGCACTGCCATTCTGATCTGCATGCTGTTCGCCGCGCGAGTGCTGCAGATCGGCGTCGAGTTCTACGTCAACCGCCAGTCCGAACACCCGCGCGTGATCAACCAGACCGAAGTCCTGCAACACCCGCTGACCGTCATTCCCTTCGGCCTGATGCTCGGCTACCTCGCCGCCTATTCGATCGGCCTGCTGCGCTGGAGCATGGCGCAGACGAAGCTCTCGGACTCGGATTGATCCTCGGTGTGTGGTTCCGATTCGCCGCATTGAACTAAATCAAGGCTGACACGGCATCTTTCTGTAGGCTTGGTCTCGAACCTGCCTGGAGAAAATCTTGATCTCACCATTTCTTGACTGGTGGGCATTGCTTGCCTGGTCCGCGATCAATATTCTTGTTCCGGTCCTGCTACCTTTGCTTATTCTTAAGCTGCTTACCGTCCCACAAGTCACCTCCCAACTGGCGCGAGACTGCGTCGTTAAGTCGATCGGTAAAGGTGAATTATTCTGGGCGGCGATGGGCATGGCTGCAGCCACCTGTTACGAACTCTTCGCACTGCAAAAGCTTGTCAGCACAGGCAATAGTTTTGGGCTGACGTGGTTCGTGATCTGGATCCATCTGGGAATAATTTTGTGTTCTGCGATTGTCGTGGGGCTGGGCTCCTTGAACGAGCCATTGCCAGCATGTGGCAACCCTCATATTCCTGATCGGCGGGTATTCTGGGCTTCGATTGCAACCTTGATTGTTACCGCCGGTAGTTACACGACTGTGCACGCAATCGTTGCAACGCTGGAAGCGAGAGATAAAAGCGATAAAATAACAAGACTAGCCATATGCTTGAAGGGCGATCCCGAGAATGACTTGCAATGCATGGAGGTCTTGAAATGACCAGCATAGACAGCAACCTGAAATCGGATCCGCGGACCCGCGCCAGAATATTGAACTTTGTGATCGGATTGATGGGCATCGGAGCTTGCCTGTCGGCTGCAGCACTCGTCACACTAATCTCCCAGTTGTTCTAGACCAGGTCAGCCAGCGCTTCCCGCACCGTCGGGAAACGGAAGCTGAAACCGCTGGCAAGCAGGCGCGCCGGGGCGATCGCGGCGCCCTCCAGCAGCAGCGCTGATTGTTCGCCCAGCAGCAGGCGCACCGGCCAGGCGGGCGTCGGCACCAGGCTTGGGCGATGCAGCTCGGCCGCGGCGGCTTGGGCGAATGCCTGTTGCGTTGGCTGCTCGGGTGCCGTGAAGTTCCAGGCGCCGTCGGCATTGGCGCCGAGGCGCCAGACGTGGGCCATGGCGCCCAGCAAATCTGCGATGTGTATCCACGAACTGCGCTGCTGCCCTGTGCCCATGCGGCCGCCAAAGCCAAGCCTGAACGGCAGCAGCATGGACGGCAAGGCGCCGCCCCGCCCGAACACAAGGCCAAAGCGTGCCAGCGCGACCGGGACGCCATGCTCGCGTGCGCGGCTGGCGACAGCCTCCCATTCCTGGCAAAGCTGCGACATGAAGATCGCCTGTGGCGGGCTGGCTTCATTCAGTACCTGCTCGCTGCCTTGCGGTTGGATGCCGTAGTAGCCGACGGCAGATGCATTGATCATCAGGCGCGGCTTGCGCGCGGCTCGCGCGATCCATTCCACCACGCCTTCAGTGAGCCCAGCGCGGCTGCCGCGCAGCACTGCCTTGCGCCGCTCGCTCCAGCGCCAGCCGAGTATGCGGGCGCCGGCCAGGTTGATCACGACATCGATGCCTTCCTGCGGCGACAGTTCGGCCATGCTGGCTACCGCACGCACAGCGCCGCCATATTCCCAAGCGGCCTTGCGTGGTTCGCGCGACAGGACGATGACGCGGTGGCCGCTGGCAAGCAAGGCCGGCACCAGCGAGTGGCCGATAAAGCCGGTGGCACCGGTCACCAGCACGGTCTGCGGCGGGCCTTCGAAGCGCACGTCCTTCGCAGCATCGGCTGGCAAGGCACGCGCAGCGAACGCATCCCGTATGCCGGAGACAAACACGCCTACGCCGCACAAGGCGAGGAAGACACTGAGCCAGCCATGCGGCGCGTACGCAAAACCAGTCGGGGCCGCGGTGGCTGCAGGCATTCCCAGCACCAGCAAGGCGATGAAGGCACCGCCGTTAATCGCCAGCACGGTGTGCGTGACGCGCTCCGTTGCAGGGAGCAGGCGGGTTTGGTCCTCGACCACGAAATCCCACAGCGTGAGGACAATCTCGACCCCGAACAGCGCAAGTAGCAACCATGCCCATGCCCCCTGCCAAACCCAGGCTGACAGCCCGACAAACAGCACGCCGTAAATCGTCGCACGCACCGCGTGGATGGCGAGTTCGCGCCGTGCTGTGGCGCGCTGCGGCAGCGCTTCTGTCAATTCATGGTGGTAGATGGTATCGAAAGCGCCAAGGCAGCCTTGCGCGGCCATGAGCTGCAATGCGAGTAAGTGCGTGTTCATGCTGCCTCCTTCTCCGCCGGCCGCCTTTCGCGGAAGACCCCTGCCTGCACGAACGTCGTGCCGAACAGCGCGTGGCGGATTTCGATCCTGATGTTGAAACGGTTGGGCGCCTCGTTGCAGTGGCGCAGGAAGGTCTTGCCCGGCGTGAGCACGCCTGGCAGTGGAATGCGCCAGCCCAGGATGTCCCAGAAATAGCCGTCGCTGGTGAAATGCAAGTTGCCGTCAGCGACATGCAGCTTGAGCTTCATGCCGAGTCCCAGGCCAACGTACTCCAGCACCTCGCCGCGTTCGCTCTCCGCCATGTAGGAGGTGAACTTGATCGGCTTGCGGCCATTCAGCATGTAGATGCGCTGTTTGTAGATGTTTTGCGAGCCTGGCTTGCTGTAGACCTGGATGTCGACCGGGAAACCGCTGTCGCTGTAAGGAATCAGTGCGCCCTGGATGAAGGGTTTGCTGATGAAGCCAAGCAGCTTGCCAAAGCGCGAGGCAGTCAGCTCGGACAAGGTGCCGTAGTACAGCAGCGGCTTGCCGGGCGCGGGATTCTTGGCGAAGCGTTGCTGGATGTCCGGGTGCAGCTTGCTCCATTCGCTGCCGAGGATTTTGCGGAACAGCTCTCCCTCGCCAACCAGCGGCGCAGTGTCGGCCGAATCGCGGGCAGCAGCATCGATCCGGTACAGGCGCCAGGCAGCGGGCAGCAGCAGCGCCAGCGTGGCGATGTCGAGCCATACGTTCGGCCAGACACCGTTGCGCAGCGAAACCATGATGTCCTGCGGCCCCCACAACAGCAAGCCTGCTGCTACCCACACCCAGGCCGCCGGCTCACGGCGCTGGTCGCCGAACCACACCAGGGCCAGCATCCACAGTCCAACGCACTGTATGGTCGGCCCGAACAGCGCCATCCACCAGGCATGCTGCGGGCGTGTCGAGGCTGGGCCAAGCCATGCGAGATACCAGTCCAGGGCGGAAGCGCCGGCAATCCATGGTAGCGCCAGGCCGACCAGCAGGTGTCCGGCCGCGCTGGCGTACATCCAGCGCACCAGCCATTTACGCTCCATCTTTGCCTCCGAAATAGATCTCGCAATGGCCGCCGTCGCATGCGGGACGCGCGGCATCGAGCCTGAGCCAGCGCGAAATGCGATAGCGGTTGCGGGCAAAGCTGCGGTAGGCCGAGGCCAGCATCGGCCGCAGCACCGGTACCCTGAGCGGCCATACCAGCCAGGCGCGGCCCACCAGCGTGTACGCCTCGAGGATGGCGGTGGTGCCGACCAGCATGGCGCCATCCGCGCGCAGGCCGTGCAGCTCGGTGTTCATGGCGGCCAGGGTTACGCCAAGCGGGGCGGGATCGAAACCAGGGGCGGCAATGTCGACGAAAGCCAGGCGGCCGGTCCGGTCCCAGCGGCGCAGGCGCGCCATCTCGCGGCGGCAGAACACGCAGGCATCGTCAAAGTACAGCGTCAGATCGGCCATTGGCCACCTCCATTTGTGACGGAAAAACTACAAACGTAAAATTCACTCATAACATGTTTAACATCTCGAAACTCACGCATTTTCACCGGTTCCAGAATGAATAGTTGTTGAATTCCGTTATTTTTCATTTATTTCTGTCGTTACAGAAATTAAAGACCATATTTCAGGCGATGTCAATTCCTTAAAGGTCGTGTATTCTAAATTCACAGAAATTGATTGCCTTGGGGAAATTTTTCTATGACGACTTACAATAAGACCGAAAAGGGCCGGGAGGAAATCGCGGCGCGCACCTATGGGCTGCAATCCCGTATGCGGACCCTGCTGGTGATGATTGATGGCCGCCATCCAATGGAAGAATTGCTGCCGAAAGTGACCGGGCTCGGACTGACCGCCAGCGCCGTGGATGAACTGCTGGCACAGGGTTTCATCGAGGAAGGCGAAGCGCCGCCGATCACCATTATGCCGATCCCGCCAACCGAAGAAGAGCTTGCTGCGCAATATAAGCAAGCGCGCGACTTCTATGCGCGGACCATCGAGCCGACCCTGGGCCTGCGCGGACAAGTCCTGCAGACCAAGCTGGAAGCCGCGCAGACGCTGGAGGATTTGAAAGCGATGCGCATCACCTTCTTCGAAATGGTGAACCGCATTCGCGGCCGTCCCGTGGCACTGGCATTGAAGAAGGAACTCGATACCATTCTCGGCTCCTGCTCCAAAGAAGCTGCCTGAGGCCACGCAGGAAGTTGATCCAGGTCATTCCCGGCAATGCCGGGCTTTCCCATACTGGTTGCCAGTTAAAAGGAGAAAGCCATGACCATGAGTGAAAATATCGGCACGGTGGACCGTGCCTTGCGTGTAGCTGTCGGTGTGAGCCTGATTGCGGCCACCTTGCTTGGCCTGGCCGGCCAGTGGGCCTGGATCGGCGTGGTGCCGCTCCTGACGGGCACGATCAGGTTCTGTCCCTTGTATCGTGCCGTCGGGGTTACCACTAACGGCGATTAAGCCGCGGCTGCCTGGCGGCGCTGCAGCACGAAGATCGGCTGCGCCCACTGGGTGTCTTTCTTTTTCTTGCTCGTGATGAGCGTGAGGTCGGAAGGATCGTAGACGTCCGTGTTGTGGGTCAGCGGCGTCGTCATCAGGTACTGCGCGTCGGTGTTCTTCAGGAACTCGCCGACCAGCTGGATGTTACGGATGTCCAGGTGGGCGAACGGTTCGTCGATGAACACGAAGCCGCCGGAGCCGTCTTCCGACTTCAGCAAGCCAATCAGCAGCACCAGCGATTTCATCACCTGCTGGCCGCCCGACGCTTCGCCGTCGTTCAGGCCAATCGGGCCCTTGCCGTCGAACTTGAAGCGTACCTGCAGGCCGGCTTGCGCCAGCAGCAAGTCGTCATTCTCCAGCTTGACCGGCTCGACGTGCACGTCGATATTGGCCAGCGCACCCAGCTCCTTGATGTTCTGCGAATAAGTCTTGATCGTGTAGCGCAGGCGCTCGATGTAGGCGCCGCGCGCATTCGCGGTCGCTTCAATCGCACGGTTGTTCTGGTAGCGGCGTTCTTCGGTTTCCGTCTTGCGGTTCGACAGCTGCTCGTTCAGGCGCGCGTACTGGTCGATCACGGTAGCGTCCAGTTCCCAGTCGTCACGCGCCAGCTGCGATTGCAGGCTGGCGATACGCAGGTCGACCTGGTGCGCGTTCTGGTGCTGCTGCACCAGCGCCAAACGGCGTGCAGGACGGCGCCATGCGCCCGGCAGGTGGCGCCATTGGCGGCGCAGCGCCAGCATGGCACGGGCGTGGTCGGAGCGCTGCTCCATCTGGCGCTTGAAGTTCAGGCGCATGCCTGCTTCTGCTTCGGACAGCGACATACGCGCGCTCTGCCACGCGGTGTCGGCCTTGGTGCGCGCCACGGTGGCGTTCTTCATCAGGCCTTGCAGTTCGCCCAGGCGCGAACCTACTTCCAGGCGTTCGGCACGCAGCGGTACGGCGGAGCGCGCGGCTTCGTCGAATTCCTCGGTGCGTGCGCTCAATTCCTTCACTGCATCCACACCGGCCAGGCGGGCCTTGAGTGCGGAGGTTTCCGAGGCCAGCTTGGAAATCTGCAGCGTGTACTTGTCTTCCTCGGCTTCCAGGTTCGGCAGGTTCTTCTGGATTGCGTCCATACGCGAAGTCTTGCCGGCGGAGCCGAAGCGGTAGCGGGACGCTTCCACGAACAGCGAGCGGCCACCGCGGCGTTCCTTGTGGTAGGCCTCTGGCGTGATCCATTCTTCGATGTTGCCGAGCTTTGCGCCTTCTTCCACCGACTCCACGCGGGTAATACGCGAGAGCTGGTCAATCAGCCATTCCGGCGCCAGGCCGCTGAACTTCACGACCGACAGCAGGCTCTGGTTCTTCGGCTCGTGCGCTTTCACGCAATCCGGCACGATGAAGTGGCGATAGCGCTCCTTCTCCGCCAGGCGGTAGGCGGAGGAAGCGTCGGACGAGCGCTCCAGCAGCACCACGGAGGCATAGCCGCCCAGTACACCCTCAACAGCGCCCTGCCATTTCGGATCGGTCACTTCGACGATGTCCGACAGCATGGCGTGCGGGATGCCCGCATCGTTCAGGGCGCGGCGCATGGCGCGCACATTGTCCGGCTCCGGCATGGCGGTCTTGCCCGACAGCGCATTGATGGTGGCCTTGTCCTGCGCGATGCGGTTGGACACGGCGTCGCGCTGCGAGCGCAGCTTCAGCAGCTCGGCTTCCTTGGCTTCCAGCTGCGCGGCGGCATCGGCCACGTCGGCGCCCGATTCGGCGGCCAGCTTCTGCAGGCGGGACTTTTGCTCCGCCAACGATTCCAGCGGCTTCAGTTTGCCGTTGATCTGGTTCAGGCGCGAAGTCAGCGCGGTCTGTTCCTGTTCCAGCAGGGTTTCCTGCTGCTGCGCATCCTGCAGCGCCTTGGCCTGTTTCGCCACCTCATTGCGCTTGTCAGCCAGCACCTGGTCGGCTTGCGCCAGCGGCTTGCGCGCTTCGCGCAGCTGGCGGCTGACGTTCGCAGCCTTCTCGCGCGCCTCGTGGTATTCCAGCGATGGCAGCACTTCTTCCTGCAGGTTGCGGCGTTCCTTGTGCAGCGTTTCCCACTGGTGGTAGTTGGCCACGCGCAGGCGCAGGCCCTCCAGGTTGGTTTTGGAGCCTTCCAGTTCGGCCTCGAAGCGCTTCAATTCTTCTTCGGTGTCGCGCTGGTGGCGCTTCGCTTCGTCGTAAGCATCCAGCACTTCCTTGTCGCCGAACACCTGGAACACCAGGTCCAGCAATTGGCGCGGCGCGTATTCGCACAGCTTGTCGGTTTCGCCCTGTTCCAGCGCCAGCACTTTGGACATGGCTTGCGACAGGCCGGCATTGGCCAGGCGCTTGCGGTAGTTCTCCACGCCCAGCCAGTCGTTGGCTTCGGTGACTTCTTCGATGTCCACGTTACCAGGGCGCATCAGGTACTGGCGCTTCCAGTCGCCGCCATTCTTCTGCACCTGGCAGAACAGGGTCACTTCGTCTTCGGCGAAGAAACCGCTGCTGCGGAACGGGCGGTTGGAGAGCTGCTTGCCCTGCGGCTTGTTGTCGACCACGGCACGCAGCCAGGCGGTCTGCTGGCCGCTGTGGCGGGCGTAGTGCTTGTAGGTGCGGCCCATCGAGCAATCGAGGCCGAACAGCGTGCGCAGCGCATCCAGCAAGGTGGTCTTGCCGGAGCCGTTCTGGCCCGCGATGGTGATGATCTTTGCATCCAGCGGAATGTTCTTGATGCGCTGCCAGTAGTCCCAGTGGACCAGCTCAAGGGATTTGATTTGGAACATCGATTATTCTTCCGTCGGGGTTTCTTCATTAGCCGCTTGCTGCGGCTCGGCGTCGTTGGCGGCGGCCAGCACGTCGCGCGGGATGTGCACGATCTGCGCCGGGGCGCGTTTGAACACGTCGGCCAGGGCGCCGTTGATGATGCGCTCTTTCAGCAGGTCGGTATCCATCAGCAGGTCCAGCAGCGGGCCTTCGACGATGATGTCGCCGCGGCGCTCGATGAAACCGAGCTTGCCCAGGATGCCGAGGTTCATGTCCATGCGGGTCTTCTTGCCAAGCTTGTCGCCGAAGTCGGCCAGCAGCGCCTTGTACGGGATGCCGATCGAAGTATCTTCCGCGCGCGGCACCGGCTTCTCGGTGCCGAACATATCGTTCTGGTCATCGTCCGCGTGCTGGTGGGTTTCCTGGCGCTCGCGCTTGGGCAGGATGATCAGCGCCCACAGCACCACCAGCAAAGCCACGCCGTCGCGCGCCAGGCCGAAATTATTGTTCTGCCAGGTGTCGCGCGCACCGAAGACCTTCGGTTCGATATTGCGCTGCAGGGCCAGCGTGACGTGGTCGGCATAGACGTTATCGAGCAGCTTCATGCCGCAGGCCGCCAGGCGGGCATCGACTTCAGCCCGGAACAACTCGTCCGACAGGGCGCGCTTGACCATTTTGTCGTCGCGGCGCAGGGTCTGGTGCGCCACCAGGCGCGCGATCAGGATTTGGGTATCGTCACTCATCGGACTTCGGACTTTCTTTGTCTAATTCGAGGGTCAGCGCGGCCAGGGACATGGCAGCGATCTCCAGGTCGGGCAGCTGCACCATTTCATCCTGCGGTGAGAAGCGCACCGGCAGGCGCGCAAGGTCGGCGGTGGTGCCCTGCATCGACGCTTCGGCCTCGTCGCCCAGCAGCGGCAGCATAGACGCGCGGTAAGAAGCCAGGGCGAAGGATGCCGGCAGCAGCGCTTCGTGCACCTTCACTTCGCGCGGCGATTCCTCGGCCACGGACGGGAAATTATTCAGCTGCGCGAAGTCGGACAGGCGGGCCAGCCAGTCGTCCAGTTCCTTCTGCATCGCAGGGCTGTCGTTGATCGTGGTCGGCGCATCCTGGCCGGCAGGCAGGCCGTTCAGCCCATTGTTATTAACACGTTCTGTCATTAATTCTGTCTCGGCGACGTCGATCATCTCGGCAGGCGTGATGAACAGCGGTTTCACCGGTTGGTCGATCGCATCGACTGCCAGCGAGGACAGGTCCTCATGCGCCAGCAGCCAGCGTTTGATATCGGTCGTAGAAAGGCCGGACTGGCCCAGGTGCACGCGCTGGCGCTCGATCTGGTTCAGCGCGCGCGAGAACATGCCCTGCATGTTCAGCAGCTGCGACTGGGCACGGCCGATGGCTTGCGCGGCGCGGTGCGTGGCGCTGTCCGCATTTTCGTCAGTGGTGATGGCACGCAGGATCTCGGAACCCTTCTCAACCCAGTCGCAAGCCTGGTGCCACTTGGCCTGCGACTCGCGCAGGCGGAATTCGGAACCGGACGCAATGGCGTCGCGGAATTCTTCGGTCAGGTCGACCAGGCGGCCCAGCAAGTGCTGCAGCTGCTCGGTGGTGACGCCGCCCACAGCCTGGGCGCCGGCCACCTGGGACAGCAGGAAGCCCATTTCGGCATCATCGTCCGGAGCGGCCAGGGCCAGCAGGCTGTCGATCGACGCCAGCACATTGCGCGCCATCGGCGTCACGCGATAGACGGATTGCTGCGCATCCCAGGCCAGCAAGCCGTTCGAACGCAAGCGGTTCAGCACCGTTTCCAGGCTTTCCGGCAGCAGGTAGGCCAGGCGCGTGTTGATATCGGCACGCGAAAAGGCCGACGAAGATGTGTCATTGGCAAGTTCGCGCAAGACGAGCAGACGCACCAGCACCCCCTCGAAGCCACCGTGGAACAAAGCGGTAAACACCTGGAGCAGCGGCTGGGCGCGCTTCAGGTGATAGACCTGCTCGATCTCGTCGGCGGAAATGTGGGGCTGGAAGTGGGCCTGCAGGGCGTCCTGCTGCTCTTGCTCAGTCGGGTTGGTGTCGGCCAGGGCCGCACTTGCCATTAAGTCAATCATTACACTCCATCAACACGCATGCAAAAGCGAAAAAAATAAATGGGGACGTACCCCATTTATTTGTTGCTCATTAAATGGGGTACGTCCCCATTTATTTTTTCCGCTTTTTTCAAGTCCGCCAGTATAACAGGCCGGGTGTGGCTATTTTCGGTTGACTTTCTCCAGGAGTTGCTCGAAGGAATCGCCGTCTTCTTCCTTCAACAGGATGCGTGCCGGGTACCAGTCGAGGTCGGGGGCCAGCCAGAGGTCGACCTGCTGCTCGTGGCCGCCGACCTGCTTGCGGCTGAAGTGCAGTACTTTCTGCTCGCCGAGGGCGGCGTTTTCCAGCGTTTCGGTGCCGACCACGCGGAAAGTCCAGGGCTCGCCATCGCGGCGGCCGGCGACGAAGAAGGTCCATTCGCTGCCGGGCGTGAACTTCTCAGGTGTGGCGCGGGCCAGGATCGCCAGCTGGAAGGTCACGCTGCTGCGGTCCTGCTCGCCACCGCGGATGGCGTAACTCATCTTGCCGTCTTCGAATTCGATGCGGTGTGTACTGCGGTCGAAACGGGTGGTGGTCGGGTCCTTGCGGAAGCGTTTTTCATAGAACGTTGCGGGGGCCAGGCCGTAGCTGTCCAGCGTGCCTTCGCTGCGCTGCTCGAGTACTTTGCCGAACAGGCTGGAGCGCGCCTCGGTGTGCAGGGAATAGCTGCCTTCGCCCTGGCGCCAGGCGATGGTGCCGGTGCCGGCCAATGGGAAGCCGTGGTTGCTGCCTTTGACCGCGTAGGACAGGTCGGCCGACGGCGGCAGGCTGGTGGCGCGCTTGGCGACCGGGTAATCGGATTTGGCGGCGCTGGCGCTAGTGGCGGTGGTGGCTGCGATGGCCAGGGCCAGGGTGATCAGGGTACTGCGCATGGCTGCTTCCTTACTTGATGATGCGTGTGACGATTTGGGTGGTGACGGCGCCATTGCTTTCCGTATTGCGGATCTGGACCGGATACCAGTCCAGGCTTGGCGCCAGCCAGATATCCAGTTTGGCGCTGTAGCTGCCGGGCTTGGGCGGGCGCGCCAGGTGCCAGGTAATCAGCTTGCCCATCTTGGTGTCCAGTTCATCTTCGCCAACCAGCAGGAAGCTGTAGACCTGGGCATTGCGGTCTTCGCCGACCAGGATGTCCAGCGGCTTGCCGAACTGGTTGACGTCCGCGCGGCCGATGCCGGCCAGCTGGAACAGGACTGTGGCGCGGTCCTGGGCTCCCGCCGTCAACGGCACGCTGCGCTCGCTGGCGGAGAAAGTGATCTTCTGTTCCTGCTGGTTGAAGTGGGTGGCGGTGGCCGAACGGTTGCGGCGTTTCTCGGTGAATTTCGCCGGGGCGATGCCGAATTCGTTGATCGTGCCTTCGCTGTTCACTTCCAGCAGCTTGACGCGCGCAATCAGCAGGCTGATGCCCACTTCCTGCGTCGCCTTGTAACTGGTGCCGTCCGACTGCCAGCCAATGCTGGCCGAGCCGCTCCAGTTGGTGCCGTCCGCGTCCTTGCGTATGACGTCCAGTTCGAACTTGGCCGATGGCGGCAGTGCGACCTTCCAGCGCTGGACTTCTGCAGCCGGCGCGGCTTCAGGCTTCGGTTGCGCGGATTCTACGGCAGGCGTGGCAGGCGCGGCGCCCGCTTGCCCGGACTGCGCTGTCGCATCCGCCGCTGCGGCGTTCGGGTCGGTTGGAGCGGCTTCCGCCGGCGCGGTTTCAGCCACCGGTGCCGTTTCTTCAGGCGGCGGCGCGGCCGGTTTGGGCGGCTTCGGCTTGGGTTTCGGTTTTGGCGGCGGTGGCGCTTCCACCGGTTCCGGGACTACCGGTTCCGGCGGTGGCGGCGCCACGCGCAGTTCCGCATTGATGACGTTTTTTTCAGCATCGCGTTCGCGCTCCGCTGCGCCAATGCGGCCGCTGACCCAGTTGATCGTCACGAAATGCAGTGCCACGGTGGCTGCACAAATAGTAATGATGCGGCGGCTGTGGCGTGGAAAGGTAACGATCGTCATGGTCGCTAGTTTAACGTGTTGGCCCCCGATTCCGCTGACAGCGTGCTCAATGGCATAATTTGCTGGATATTCTGACAAGGAGTCCCGATGTCCCTTTTGCGCCAGCGCGGCCAGGCCGATTCCGGCAAGGTCGGCATGGTCGAGCTGTTTTTCGATCTTGTGTTCGTATTTGCCGTCACCCAGCTATCCCATACCTTGCTGAAAAAGCTCGATGCGGAAGGCGCCCTGCAGGTTGGCCTGCTGTTCATGGCCACCTGGTGGGTATGGATCTATACCGTCTGGGCTACCAACTGGTTCGACCCGGAAAAGAAAACCGTGCGCGCCGCCCTGTTCGCGCTGCTGGTCGCCGGCCTGCTGATGTCGGTCTCGATCCCGCGCGCCTTCACGGACCTGGGCTGGCTGTTTGGCGGCTCGATCCTGGTGCAGCAAGTGGGCCGCACACTGGCGATGCTGGCCGCCAGCCGTGGCGACGACAAGGGCCTGCGCTGCAATTTCATGCGCATCACTTTATGGCTTGGCGCCAGCGGCGCGCTGTGGCTGGCCGGCGGCGTGGCTGCCCCCGATTCCCGCATGGCCTGGTGGCTCGCTGCACTGGCGGTGGACATGATGGGCCCCGTCCTGTTCTATTTCGTTCCGGGCCTGGGCCGCTCCACCCTGGCCGACTGGAACGTGGACGGCAGCCACATGGCCGAACGCTGCGCGCTGTTCGTCATCATCGCACTTGGCGAGTCGCTGCTGGTAACCGGCGCCACCTTTGCCGACCTGGCCTTCGAGCCCGTTACCGTATTGGCCTTCCTGCTGGCCGTCGTGGGATCGATCCTCTTGTGGTGGCTGTACTTCGACCACGGCCTGGAACAGGGCCATCATCGCATCGTGCATTCCGAGACGCCGGGCCGCCATGCGCGCAACAACTACACTTACCTGCACATCCCTATCGTGGCCGGCATCATTGTCGGCGCGGTCGGCGATGAGCTGGTGCTGAGCCATCCGCATCATGGCGGCACGGCAGCGATGGCGGCCATCATCGGCGGCCCTTTGCTCTTCCTGTGCGGCACGGCCGCATTCAAATGGCTGGCGCATACGCGCGCCCGGCCGCCGCTTTCCCATTTGCTCGGCATCGCGCTGCTGCTGGTGCTGGGCGTTTTATCGATCACGCTGCACCTTTCCCCGCTGCTGGCCACCGGCGCTTGCGTCGCCGTGCTGCTGCTCGTTGCTGTCTGGGAGAGCTGTGTGCTACGCTAAACAACCTACCCTCGGAGACCCGATATGAGCAATCCACAAATGCCCCACATCCCCGGCGCTGCAGTGATGACGGATACGCTGGACTTCGTAAAATCGCTGTGGGGAAGCATGGGTGTGCCAGGCATCAGCATTCCCGGCATTGCCGCGCCGACGCTGTCGATGGATGACCTGGACAAGAAGATCAGCGAGCTGAAAGCAGTCGAGTCCTGGCTCAACCTGAATGCCACCATGCTGCGTTCGAGCATCCAGGCGCTGGAAGTCCAGCGCGGCACCATCGCAGCGCTGAAATCGATGGGCCAGTCGCTGGCCGCCGCCGTCCAGCAGGCGCCGCACAACGACCCGTTTGCCAAACCGGCCGCACCTGCGGCAGCCAAGCCGGCGCCGGAAGCGCCCAAGCCCGCAGACAAGCCTGACGACAAACCCGCCGCCGATGCCAAGCCTGCTGCGCACGACACGGCCAGCACCGCCGCCAACCAGATGGCCAATCCTGCCGCATGGTGGAACCTGCTGCAGGAACAGTTTGCGCAAGCCGTCAACACGGCCATGGCTCCCGATCCGGCCGCCAAACCGGCAGCGGCAAAGAACGGCGCCGCGCATGACGCCAGCAAGTCTGCCGCCAAACCGGCAGCCCGCAAGCCGGCAACCAAGCGGGCCCCGAAGGCGCCCAAGCCTTAATTCAGCTTCTGGATGCGGATGGCTTCAATCAGGCCATCCTCATCGCGCTGCACTTTCATAATATTGATCAAGCCTTCGTCTTCCAGGGCTTTTGCCGCATCGTGTGCGGACTGGAAGGATTCGAGGGTGTCGCCCTTTGCGCTGACTGGACGAATCCAGGCCGCTGCCCCTACCTTCATTTTGTTGTAGACCTCTTTGGCGATATCGCGCATGGATCACTCCTTGTCGTGGTCATCTTTCATGGCGGCAGTCAGCTCGGCTTCGATTTCTTCCGCCGACATCCGGCCGGGGATCAACTTCTGCAACTGCTCGATTAGCTGCGCAAAGCGCTGCTGGCCCGGTGCAATCCGGTCAACGTGCATCAGTACATCATTCGCTTCAGTCATCAGGGCGTCGTCATAGCCCTTGGCCTGCATGTGGGAGATCAGGATCTGGGCGGAGTTGAACAGGATCCGCATATTGTCCGGCAGGCTGCGGCGCGCTTCGCGCATCCACTCCACCGCTTCGTCCAGCTTATTGGTTTTCCATAGCAGCACGCCCTTGTTCATCATTTCCGACGCTTCCCTGCGCGCCGTGTTGATCAGGGCCGTGCCTTCATCGCCCATGCGGGCCTTGTCGAAGATGCGCTGCACTTCATCGTGGATGACGGTGTTCTCGTCGTTGTTGCGCACCACGTAGCACAGCAGCTCCACCGGTGCATCCTTCACCCCGACGGCAAACAGCAAGGTGGCCATTTCCAGGCAGGTCGCGGTGTCGGGCCGCTCGCTGTCTTCTTTGAGCATGGTCTCCAGTTCGTCACCGGACTTGCGCGCGCGGCGGTAGTCGCCGCTTTCGTGGTACACCAGGCCTTCGGTGATCTTGGAGCGCAGCTCCACCATGCTGCCAGAGAAGTCGCGCTGCGCGGCGGCCAGCAGCAACAACGCTTCCTTGGCGTCGTTTTTCTGGCCCAGCACACGCGCCAGGCCGAAGTAAGCATCAACCGTTTTCATGATCGAGTATTCGCCGATCTGCAGGCATTTGCGGAAGGCGCGTTCGGCCAGCGCGATATTCCCCAGTTTGAGCGCGGTCGCACCCAGCGCGCGCTGGCGTGGCACAGAGTTGGGCGACATCCTGGCGGCGCGCTCCAGCACGTCGCAGCTTTCCTCGATGCGGCCCATGTTCTGCAAGGACTTGGCCAACTGGTCGTAGGCGTCCAGGTAGAAGCGGTTTTCGGCAATCACGCCCTGGAACATCTGGCGCGCGGCTTCGTTCTCGCCATTGGCCATGCGGATCTTTCCGACCCCGGTACGGGCCCAGTTGAAATCGCGCTCCTGCAGCACTTTTTCATACACCAGGCGCGCCTGCTCGGTTTCGCCGGCCTTGAGCAGCAAGGTGGCGCGCATGCGCATAAGATCAATTTCGTGCAGCTTGTTGCGGCCAGCCGCTTCCGCGCACAGCCTGGCGGCGCGCAGGTAGTCTTTCTCCAGGTAGGCCTGGTCGATGTCCTGGAAGATCTGCTTCTTCTGCCAGGCGCGGTTCAGGCGCGTGAGCAGCACGCCTTCGGTGATCGGCTTGATCAGGTAGGCGTCGGGCTGGTGCTCGGCAGCGCCCATCACCGCCTCAACGCTCTTTTCCGCGGAAACCATCATCCAAACGCAGCTTGGCATCAACAAGCCACGGATGCGGGCTTCTTCCAGCACGTGCTGGCCGCTCTTGCCTTCGCCGAGGTTGAAGTCGCACAGGATCACGTCGTACTGGATGCGGGCCAGCAGGCCGATCGCCTCGCCGCCGCTTGATGCCTGGTCGATGTGGCGTGCGCCCAGGCTGCGCAAGGCTTCGCGCAGCAACTGGCGCACGCCGACAAAGTCGTCCACGATCAGGTAGCGCTTGTCGGCCCAATTGACGCCGGCATCCTTTTCCGGCGCCGCCGCGACTGGCGTGGTAACGGCTGGCGCGTTCATGGCAAACGCAGGATGAAACAGCCGCCGCCCAGCGTGCCGCCGTTTTCCAGCGCGATGCTGCCCTGGCGCTGGCGGTGTTTGTGGGACTTCGCTACTTCGCTGGCGAAGTAAAGGCCAAGGCCGCTGCTATTGGTCAGGAAGTTAATGCCCTGCCCTGTCACCTGGCCTGCTTCGAGCATATTGGACGGGAAGCCGGAACCGTTGTCTTCCACCCTTACCTCCATGAAGCCGTCGTGCTCGCGGATGCTGAGGGCGATGCGGTCGCACGTGTAGCGCACGGCGTTGTTGATTGCGTGCGCCAGCAGGCCTAGCACCAGGTCTTCGTCGAGGGTCCAGATCAGGCCCGGCGGGAATTCGGTGTCGAAGCGGATGCCTTTCGATTGCAGCAGGACACGCTGCTGGGCCTCCAGCTGGTCGACCAGTTCGCTGACCTGCACCGGGGTCGGGTCAAACGGGTAATTGGGACGGCCGACTTCCTTGTAGAGCGCTAGTAGCTGGATCAGGTGGTCGTTCAGGCGCTTGGACTGGTACAGCATTTGCGCCATCTGCGGGTAGGCTGGATTGTCTTGCGCGGAATCCCCTGCCTGCACAAGCAGGTTCTCCAGCGTACCGGTCAGCACGCTGATGGAATTCTTCATGTCGTGCACCGTGGAGGCGAGGAACATGAACAGCTCTGGCGAGCCGGCGCGGTCTTCCATGGATTCTCCAGCCGTTGGATAGGAGGCCATTATAGCTTGCGGCGCTGCTTGAGCAGGAAGCGCCCGGGGTCCAATGCGGCGGCAAGTGTTGCTTCGATGGGAAGGGGTTCGTCTTCCAGTTGACAAGCCAGGATTTCGGCTGCGAGCGGGGCCCAGATCAGGCCCCGGCTGGCGTAGCCGAGCAAGGTGTAGAGGCCTGGGTGTCGCGGCAGGTCGCGCAGGCGTTCGGTACGGGCTTCGTTGCTGCTATCGGGCAGCGGGCCGATGAGCGGCAGGCGGTCCGGGGCCATGGTGCGGAAGCCTACGCGGCCTTGCAGCGGGGCTCCTGCGGCGTGCGGGCTGCCGAGGATTTCTTCTGCGCGCAGGAGATTTTCGTCCTGGCTGGATTGCCAGAGCTGGCGGTCCGTGGATTTGTCGTAGGTGGCGCCAACGCTGATGACGCCTTCCACCGCTGGGGTCATGTACGCTTCCCTGCACACTACCAGCGGCAGGCTGGGGAATGTGCCTTCCGCCAGGTGCGTAACCTGGCCGCGCATGGTGTACAGCGGCAGCTCACTGGCCTGTTCAAGCGCGGTGGCGCCGGCGCCGTTTGCCAGGATGACTGTGGGCGCGCTGGCGAGCGTTCGGCCTTGCGCATCCAGCACGCTCCATTCATTGCCAGCGCGCTCAATGCGCAGCGCTTCGGTGTGGAAGATGTGCCGTAGATTGTCGCCGCAGGCGCGCAGCATGGCGCGGCAGGCGGTGGCGGGCGTGGCCCAGCCGCCTTGGGGAAAGTGCCAGGCGCCGTAGGGAGTTGGTGCGCCGAGCATGGCGCTTGCCTGCTGTGCGTCCAGCCAGCGCACGTATTGCCAGGGGTAGTGCCAGGTGTCGACGACTTCCTGTTGCAATTGCGCGTGTTCGGCGTCGCGCGCGAGTTGCAGGACGCCGCATTGGTCGCCGCGGATTGCGCCTGTGCCCACGCCGGCTTCGGTCTCGGGGCCTGGGGCGTGCGGGTCGAGGCCGCCCAGGTGCTGCCAGGCGCGCTGGGCGTACAGGTAGGCGGCGCGTGTCAGCCGGGTCGGGATGTTGTCGTCTTTCGACAGCAGCGGCATGAAGATGCCGGCGCGGTTGCCGGAGGCTTCCTGCGCTGGCGCCTCGTGGCGCTCGATCAGGGTGATTTGCCAGCCGCGGGCTGCGAGGCGCTCACAAGCAGCGCTGCCTGCCACGCCGGCGCCGATGACGATGGCGCGACGTTCAGGCGCTGGGGCGCGGGGCGGCTGCGGCTTGCGGCTGGTATAGGTGGCGTGATCCCACTCTCCCTCAGGCTCGCCGGTGATGGTGAAGCCTGCCGCACGCAAGGAGCGCAGTGCTTGTTCGTCGGGCTGGCGGATGCGAAGCGCTGATGCTGGCGCAGCCAGGCGTTGCAAGGCCCGGATGTGCTCCAGCGGTCCGGCGATGATGAATTCATCGACACGGGCTACGATTTCGGGCAACCACGCTTCGACGGGACCAGCCAGCAGATCGAGCGTCAGGCGTTCGCTTGGCACATGCAGACGGTGCAGGCCCTGGACGTCGACCGGCCATTGTGCAGCCAGGACCGGGACTGCGGCAGCCAGGCCGGCAATCGCGGCTGCGCCCGGGACCGACGGGACAATCGCGAGGTAATGCAGATGTCCGGCGCCTGCGGCGCGGTGGCGGGCAAGGGCCGCGAGGAACTGGTTACCGCTGCCGAAGGCGGTGTCGAGCACGACGTGGCGGGACTCAGCCACCGTGCTGGCACTCCTTGTGGCGGAAGCATGCGAGGTCATGGTCGTTCACCATCCCTATCCCCTGCATGTACGCATATATGATCGTCGAGCCAACAAACTTGAACCCGCGCTTGGCGAGATCCTTGGAGATGCGGTCCGACAGCTCGGTGCGGGCCGGGCGGTCGCCCTGCGCCACAATGCGGTTCACAATCGGCTTGCCGCCCA
>JBCNOP010000043.1:0-28727 GCA_039593775.1 Pseudoduganella sp. | reverse complement strand
GAGTATTCCCTATAATTTGCCGCATGTCGCACAATACGATTGAAGCCAACAAGGCAATGGACAAGTTCGACGGCCACCACCAGGTGTGGCTGTTCGGTTATGGCTCGCTGATTTACAAGGCGGACTTTCCCTTCATCGAGCGCAGGCCGGCGCATATCTTCGGCTGGTCGCGCCGCTTCTGGCAGGGTTCGCACGATCATCGCGGCACGCCCGAAGCGCCGGGCCGCGTAGCGACGCTGATTCCTGCCGAGGGAGCGGTCTGCCATGGCATGGCCTATCTGGTCACGCCGGAAGAATTCGCGCACCTCGATCATCGTGAGAAGAATGGCTACCTGCGCGTGGCGATCGACATCCATTTCGAAGCAGGCGGGGTCGAAGAAGGCTTGATCTACATCGCTGCCGCCGACAACGCCGCCTGGCTGGGTGAAGCGACCGTTGAAGAGATCGCCCGCCACATCGCCTCAGCCTCAGGCCCGAGCGGTCCCAACGTCGACTACTTGCTGCACTTGGCTGGCGCATTGCGCGAGCTGGGCCATCATGACGAGCACGTTCACTCGATTGAAGCCCAGCTTGCGCGGCTGCAAAACAACCCTTCCGAATAGTGCGAGACGGTGCGCCTGCGCGGTCGCTCGGGCGCCAAAGTGAGCTCCGCTCACCCCAGATTTTGATTTTTAACCCTTCGATTATAAGCTGCAAAGCGCGACGCGCCTCCTTCTGTGCCAGAGGGTTCCAACAAGGGGGCCTCTTTGAGGCGTAGTTTACAATGAGCGATTTCGTGATTCGGAATCCTGCATGCGCCCTGCCGCTTCAAACGCGTCGCCGCGTCCCATCTATTTGATTATCGTCCTGGGGTTTCTAGTCAGCAGTATGACCTTCTTTCCGGGCTGGATGAGCAACGACTCCATCATGCAGTACCGCGAGGCGCGAGCCGGAGAGTACAACGCTTGGCATCCCGTATTGATGGCTTGGTGGTGGCGGCAGTTGGACCTCGTCTATCAAGGTCCGGCGCCGTTCCTGATTCAGAATCTCTTGCTGTATTGGGGTGGTTGGGGAGTACTGGCAAATGCAATTCGACGCGACGCCGGCCAATATGCTTACCTGGTACCGCTTTTAGGCCTTTGGCCAGGATTTTTTTTCGTGCTTGGCCAAATCTGGAAGGATGTCGCGTTTGCGTCCTGCTTATTCATGGGATGGGCGATCGTTATCAATGCTTATTGCTGGCAGCGAAAAACGTCAAGGCTGGAGCAATGTGCATTAATAATTTTGTTGAGCTTTGCAGTTGGCGTCAAGATCAATGGAATTGTTGCCATTCCTTTTCTTGTCCTGTTTTGGCAATTTAACGAACGGACTCGTCTTAGCGCTGGCTCTGCATTGCTGGCCTCGCTGATCACGGCCGCGATTTTCTTGATTCCTTATGGGATCGTGCGCCTCCTCCCCGTTAAAAACGACAGTCCCATTCAGTATACGCAAGTCTATGACCTGTTTGCGATTTCAGTTAAGACGGGCGAGAACCGGCTGCCAGGATACATTAATGATCGCGTGCAACAACCCTTGAGCGAATTGAAAAAGATGTATGGTTTTGGCCAAAATGATCGCCTGTTCTATGGCATAACCCAGGACCTCATCGGCCTGAGAGCACCAACTTCAAGCGACGCCGCGGAATTACAGAGATCATGGCTTTCAGCCATTAGCAGCAATCCAGGCGATTACCTTATTCACAGGCTGGGTAATTTTCTCTCACTACTGAGGATCGGGCAATCCTCTGCGGCCCATGTCGCTACCCCTTCAGTGGTAACGAACGAGTTCGGAATAAAATTTGAGAAGAATATGATTTCCGAGTGGTTAGCCGATCAGCCAGAAACACATCCGTGGATTTTTTACCCATGGCTGTATTTGCTATTGGCTCTAATCTCAAGCTTAGTGCTATTAAATAGCAACAGGTATAAGATTCCGGCCTTATTATTGAATTCATCGTCACTTGTTTTTGTGGCGACGCATTTCTTCATAGCCCCGGCGGCCGATTTTCGTTATTTGTATTATTCATACTTTTGTTCCGCAATCGTTGTCATCTTCGCTATCTCATCATTCAGAACCGCCCCCGACAAAGAAGGGTGAATTGAAGGGAACCTCGTACACCGTGCGGCAGCTGTCTGGGCAAGATGCTTCGACCGCCGCGCCGGAATTTATGAAGCGTTTACTCTTTCAAAACAAATCCAACTGGCCGGCTTTGGCTGCGGCCCGGGCGCGGGCGCCGGAGGGCGGCACATAGTCGGGACGTTTGAACTGGGTGCAATCGAGGGAGCGGAATTTGCTGTGGCGGCCGTGGAAACCAAAGCGGGTGATGCCCTTTTCGATGCGTTGCTGGATCAGGTCTGCCCACACGCCTTCGCCACGCATGCGCGAGCCGAACTCGGCTTCGTACTCTTTGCCGCCGCGCATATCGCGCACGCGGTTCATCACCCGCGCCGCGCGGTCGGGAAAATGCGCTTCCAGCCATTCCTTGAACAGGGGGCTGACTTCCCAGGGCAGGCGCAGCACGACATAAGTGGCCATCACGGCGCCTGCGTCGCGCGCGGCGGCCATGATCTTTTCGATATCAGGCTCGGTCACGAAGGGGATGATCGGGGCGATGCTGACACCGACCGGAATACCGGCCTTGGCCAACGTTTCGATCGTGCGCAGGCGGCGTGCTGGGGCGGCGGCACGCGGCTCCAGCGTGCGCGAGATTTTGCTGTCCAGTGTGGTGATCGTGACCGAGGCAGCGGCCAGGTTGCGCGCAGCCATCGGTGCCAGGATGTCGATATCGCGTTCGATCAGCGAGGATTTGGTGATCAGGCCAACCGGGTGGTTGCATTCAGCCAGCACTTCCAGCACGCGGCGCGTGAGCTGGTATTCGCGCTCGCAGGGCTGGTAGGCATCGGTATTCACGCCCAGCGCGAGCGATTCCACTTCATATCCGGGTTTGGACAATTCGGCGCGCAGCAGTTCCGCCGCATTCACTTTGGCGAACAGTTTGGTCTCGAAGTCCAAGCCTGGCGATAAGCCGAGATAGCTGTGCGATGGGCGCGCGAAACAATAGATGCAGCCATGTTCGCAGCCGCGATAGGGATTCAGCGAGACATTGAACGGGATATCGGGCGACTGGTTGCGCGTAAGGATAGTCTTGGCTGTTTCCGCCGTCACGACGGTGCGTGGCGGACGCAGTTCGGCCTCGGCATCGTCCGGATCTGGCGCCCAGCCATCATCGAACGCTTCGCGCGCCTGCAATTCATACCTGCCTTGCATGTTTGATACCGCCCCGCGGCCTTTTTTGGCCTTGAGCGATTGCGGCGGCAGCATCACCTGCCCTTCTGATTCATGGTCCTGCATGGCGCGCCTCGATACACTACTGTATGTTTATACAGTATTCTAAACCGCCCGCGCCGCGGCTGCAAGCCAAGCTGGTATCATGCGCACTTCTCCGGGATATCCCCCGACATTCAAAGAGCAATAACATGAGCAAATCGAACAATCTGCCCTCCTTTGGGAGCAGGATTTCCCTCGCCTTTGGCGCCTTTTTCAAAACCCTGGGCGATGCCGAATTCGCCGCCCGCGTGCGTGACGACGCCGTCGGTCCGGCTGCTGCGCCTGCACCGGCCCCTGCCCCGGCCCCAGCCGCCGCGCCCCTGCGCGAAGCCACGCCCGACGCAGCACTGCAACTCCTGTCCCTGTTCCAGCGCGAAGCGCGCCTGATCGACTTCACTCAGGAAAACCTGTCCGGTTATTCCGACGCCGACATCGGCGCCGCCGCCCGCGTCGTGCATGAAGGGTGCTCGAAGGTGCTGCGCGAGCACTTCACCATCGACGCCGTCCGCAGCGAAGCGGAAGGCAGCCGCGTGACCCTGCCGGAAGGCTTCGACGCCTCGGCCGTGCGCCTGACCGGCAATGTGGTTGGCAAGGCGCCGTTCACCGGCACCCTGAGCCACCGTGGCTGGCGCGCTTCCAGCGTGCGCCTGCCAAAACTGGCGGAAGCGCACGACGCCAAGGTGCTGGCACCGGCCGAGGTGGAACTGTGAGCGATCCGCGTTTTGCCATCGGCATCGACCTTGGCACCACCCACAGCGCGCTGTCCTACGTAGAACTGGCCGCCAGCGACGGCGAGAAAACCAAGCACGGCGTTCTGCCCGTGCCCCAGCTCACCGCACCCGGCACGGTAGAAGAACTGCCGCTGCTGCCAAGCTTCCTGTACCTGCCGCATCCGGACGAACTGGCGGCCGGCGAGTTGGCCCTGCCCTGGGCTGGGGCCGATGGACAGCCTGCCGTGACGGGCGAAATGGCCCGCAGCCGCGGAGCCACCACGCCGATCCGCCTGGTGTCGAGCGCCAAGAGCTGGCTGTGCCACCCTGGCGTGGACCGCCGCGCCGCCATCCTGCCGCATGACGCGCCGGAAGAAGTGTCGCGCGTGTCGCCGCTGGAAGCCTCGACGCGCTACCTGAAACACTTGCGCGCTGCGTGGGACAACGCCTATCCGGATGCGCCGTTCACGCAGCAGGCGGTGACGGTCACGATTCCCGCATCGTTCGACCCGGCCGCGCGCGAACTGACCGCCGAAGCAGCCCGCGCTGCCGGATACGAGAACGTCACGCTGCTGGAAGAGCCGCAATCGGCCCTGTATAGCTGGATCCAGAACAGCGATGGCCGCTGGCGCAAGGAAGTCAAGCCGGGCGACATCATCCTGGTAGTGGACGTGGGCGGGGGCACCAGCGACTTTTCGCTGATCGCCATCCTCGAGCGCGACGGCAAACTGGAGCCGCATCGCGTGGCCGTGGGCGACCATATCCTGCTGGGCGGCGACAATATGGACCTGGCGCTGGCGCACCTGGTGGCACGCAAGCTGGCTGCGAACGGCACCCAGCTCGACGCCTGGCAAATGCGCGCACTGACCTACGGCTGCCGCGCGGCCAAGGAAAACCTGCTGGCCAATGCGCAGGCGGAAACCTGGCCGATCGTAGTGCCGAGCCGCGGCTCGAAACTGATTGGCGGTTCGATCCGCACCGAACTGACGCGCGCTGAAGTCACCACCTTCATCACCGACGGCTTCTTCCCGAAAGTGGAAGCCTCCGCGCGCCCGGCAGTGCGTGCCCGCGCTGGCCTGACCCAGCTTGGCCTGCCTTACGCGCAGGACGCAGCCATCACCAGGCACCTGGCGGCATTCCTGGCACGCCAGGCTGGCGCCACGTCGGAACTGGAAGGCTTTGCCGCCAATCCGGCGCATACCTTCCTGCATCCAAGCGCAGTACTGTTCAACGGCGGCGTGTTCAAGTCCGAATTGCTGGCCAACCGCGTGATGGAGACCATCAACGAATGGCTGAATATGGAAGGCGCTGAACCGGCTCGCATGCTGGGCGGCGCGGACCTGGACCTGGCGGTCGCACGTGGCGCGGCCTACTACAGCTACGTGCGCCGCGGCGCAGGCGTGCGCATTCGCGGCGGCACCGCGCGCTCCTACTACGTTGCGGTGGAATCGTCGATGCCGGCCATTCCCGGCATGGAGCCGCCGATCCAGGCGCTGTGCGTGGCGCCGTTCGGCATGGAAGAAGGCAGCGAACTGGAACTGCCAGGCCAGGAGTTCGGCCTGGTGGTGGGCGAACCGGTGCACTTCCGCTTCTTCGGATCGTCGGTGCGCCGCCAGGACCAGATTGGCACGGTGCTCGATTTCTGGGGCCCGGACGAACTGATTGAGCTGAACGAAATCCAGGCCACGCTGTCGCCGGAAGGCCGTTCCGTTGGCGAAGTGGTGCAGGTGCGCCTGCATGCTTATGCCAGCGAGTCCGGCACGCTGGAACTGCTGGCAGTGGCGCAAGATGGCCAGCGCTGGAAAGTCGAATTCGACGTGCGCGGCAACGGCGAAAGCCAATGACGCAGTACCTGGTCAGCATCGACCTGGGCACCACCAACTCGGTGCTCGCTTATGCCGCGCCGGGCGGCGATGTGCAGTTGTTCGAAGTGGAGCAGCTTACCGCGCCCGGCGAAGTCGGCAGTGCTGTTTTGCTGCCATCTTCCCGCTATCACCCTGCTGCCGGCGAATTCGCCGAGGGCGAGTTGCAGTTGACGTGGCCGGAGCCTGCCGTGGCGGATGCGCCGCCTGGCGCCGTCATTGGGCGCCTGGCGCGCAAGCTGGGCGGACAGGTGCCGGGCCGCCTGGTTGCCAGCGCCAAGAGCTGGCTGTCGCATACGGGCGTCGACCGCATGGCGCCAATCCTGCCCTGGGGCGCTTCGGATGACGTGGCGCGCATATCGCCTGTTGCCGCCAGTGCGAGCTATCTCGCGCATTTGCGGGCGGCGTGGAACACACGCTTTCCCTCTGTACCGCTCGAAGAACAGCAAGTTGTACTGACCATTCCAGCCTCTTTCGACGAGGGCGCGCGTGCGCTGACGCTGCAAGCGGGGCGCATGGCAGGCCTGCCGGTCTTGCGGCTGCTGGAGGAACCGCAGGCAGCTTTGTATGATTGGCTGTATCGCCATCGCGCTTCGTTGGCTGTCGACTTGGCGGAGGCTCGCCTGGTCCTGGTCGCCGACGTCGGCGGCGGCACTACCGACTTCACGCTCGTCAAAGTGGAAATGGCCGGAGGCGAGCCGCAACTTACGCGCATCGGCGTGGGCAATCACCTGATCCTCGGCGGCGACAATATGGACCTGGCCTTGGCGCACCTTGCCGAGCAGCGCTTGGCCGCCGACACCGGCGCCGGCAGCGGCAGCGCGGGGAACACGGCAACGCCGCAACGCTTGTCCGCTGCACGGCTGGCGCAACTCACGGAACGCTGCCGCGCGGCGAAGGAGACCTTGCTCTCCGCCGACGCCCCGGACCAGGTTTCCGTGACCTTGCTAGGTTCCGGATCGAAGCTGATAGGCGGCAGCCGCTCGATCGCGCTGCAGCGCGAAGACGTCGAGCGCATTGTGCTGGACGGCTTCTTCCCCCTCAACGAAGCGCAGCAGCCAGCGCAGGCCAAGCGTGGCGGCATCGTCGAATTCGGCCTGCCTTATGCCAGCGATCCTGCTATTACGCGCCACCTGGCCAGCTTCCTGCGCCAGCACGCAAGCGCCGCACGCGAAGCACTGGGGCTGCCGGATGACGGCAAGCTTCCCGTCCCCGACACCCTGCTGCTGAACGGCGGCGTGTTCCGCGCGACAAGGCTGGCCGAGCGGCTGGCCGCCACGCTGTCGGCGTGGCGCGGCCAGCCCGTGCGCGTGCTGCACAACGACAATCCCGACGTCGCTGTCGCACGCGGCGGCGTCGCATATGCGCTTGCCCGGCAAGGCATGGCGCCAGCCATTGCAGGCGGTTCCCCGCGCAGCTATTGGCTGCTGCTCGATAACGCGCGCGCGCCGGGTGTCACGCGGCGGGCTGTTTGCCTGCTGCCGCGCGGCACAGCAAGCGGCCATGAAGTACGCCTCGCTGAACGCAGCTTCGCCTTGCGCCTCGGGCGCCCTGTGCGCTTCCACATCGCCACAACGCTAGCCGATGCGGTGCCGCCCCAAGCAGGCGACGTCGCTGACCTGGCGCCCGACGACCTGAGCGCTCTGCCAGCCATCGCCACCGTGCTGCGCGACAGCAAAGACGCCAGTGCGCGCAAGGAAATCACCGTGCAACTGGCGGCCTCGCTGACCGAAGTCGGCACCCTGGAAGTGCATTGCGAAGGCAACGGCCAACGCTGGCAACTCGAATTCCAGCTGCGTGAACATGGCGCCGGCGATGCGGCAGCCCCAGGTGCAGGCGAAACAAGCGCTGATGCCGATGGCGCCGAGGCCGACGCCCTGCCGGCACGCCTGCCCGACGCGCTGGAAAAAATCGACCGCATCTTCGGCAGCCGCGCGCAGCAAGTCGACGCCAAGGAAGTGCGCCAGCTTCGCAGCCAGCTCGAACACCTGCTCGGCAGCCGCGAACGCTGGGCGACTCCCGTACTGCGCCGCCTGTTCGACGCCCTGATGGAGCGCGCCAAAGGCCGTCGCCGCTCGGCAGAGCATGAGCGCACTTGGATGAACCTGGCCGGCTACTGCCTGCGCCCGGGCTTCGGCCATACGCTGGACGAATGGCGCATCGAGCAGCTCTGGGCATTGTTCGAGACCGGCGTGCAGAACCACAAGGACAACCAGGTGTGCGCCGAATGGTGGACGCTGTGGCGCCGCGTCTCGGGCGGCCTGCCGCCAGCGGCGCAACTGCGCTTGCTGGACGATTTCGCCTTCAACCTGCAAGCCGACGCCAGCGAACGCGGACGCCGCCCTGTCACCCTGGTCAACGGCAGCGAGGAAGACATGCTGCGCCTGGGCGCATCGCTGGAGCGCATTCCGTCCGCCTACAAAGCCGAAATCGGCAACTGGATGGTCGGCGAACTGCCGAAAGCGAAGAACCTGGCAGTGCAGACCCGCTACCTGTGGGCGCTGGGCAGGGTCGGTGCGCGCCGCCCCTTCCATGGCAGCGCGCATGACGTGGCGCCGGTCGAAACGGTGGAGCAGTGGCTGCAGGCGGTGATGCTGCTGGACTGGCGCAAGGTTGAACCGGCAGGCTTCGCCGCTGCCCACCTGGCACGCATGACCGGCGATCGCTCTCGCGATATCAACGAGACCCTGCGCGCCGAAGTGCTGCGCCGGCTGCAGGCTGCTGGCGCACCGCCAGGCTGGCCGGCCATGGTCCGCGAAGTCGTCCAGCTTGACCAGGCCAGCGAGCAGCGCATGCTTGGCGAGGCGCTGCCGCCAGGCCTGAAGCTTCTCAGTTAGCAGCGCTGCCGCGCGCAGCCTGCGCTTGCTGCTGCGCGACGAAACCGTCGAAGGCGGCGACCACGCGGTCGTAACGGTGCTCGTCGCCCTCCAGTTGCGCCAGGGCGTAGCAGGTGGCCTCCAGCGTCGAGAGCTGGTCGGGCGCGTGCGCCTTGCGAATCAAGTAGTGCGATGGCGGCGTGTCGCGCAGCGGCAGGCGTGGGATGGCTTGCAGGGCCGGGTTCAGGTACAGCATCTTGCGGCTCTTGCGCCAGGTGGCGTCCAGTACCACGAGCTGAATTGCCGACGGCGTCAACGCGCTGTCAAATGGCGGGGGCGGTGCAATGCCAAGCGAGCGATCGCCTGGCGTGTCGGGATAGAGCAGGACCGGCTGCCGGCCATTGGCGCCCAGCATGGCCCGCAGTGCAGCTTCATCGAACTGCTCGCCGACCTCAATGCGGCTGCCCGGCAGGCAGAGATGCAGCAGGCGCGCGCTGCCCTTGGCGTTCTCCACTTCCATCGGATGTTGCAGGATCAGTACCTCGACCTTGCTCGCCACCGGCGCCGCCCATTGGCAGATGCAGGTAGCAACAGGACGCAGGCAGGTGGCGCACTTCGGACGCCGCAGCATGGTGTTCATGCCGCGGATCATACACTAGGCTTGCGGCGCCGCTCCAAGCAGCTCATCCAGTTGCGCGACCTGCGCCGGGTCCTTGACGACGCTGCGCAGCCATTCGTGCAGCGGCAAATCGCCCCAACTGGCGGCCTTCTCAGCCAGGTAAGCGACGGGACTGTGCGGCTCCGTGCGGCGGAAAAATTCAGCGACAAGGCGCAGTTGCATCAGCGCGTGCTCGCGAGTTTGGGGCATGACCGGCTGGCTCTGCGTGCCAGCGCCCGCGCTCGCGCGCCCGCCAATGCCAGCGCTGCCAGCTCCACCGCTTTCCGCACCGCCCGGCGCAGTCCCTTCTGGCGGCAGCGCGCGTTCCGCGTCTGCCAGCGCACTTTGCACTGCATCCCGCGCTGGTCCGAATGCCGGGCCATCCGCCCCGAGGCGCGCATCGGCGGCTGCCTGTAACTGCTGCAACCCGTCCAGGCAATGCCGCGCATCCTGCAAGCGTGCCTCCGCGTCCCCTTCGGGCGAAAGCTCCTTCACCAGACCCGGCGTACGCCCCAGCAACCACGCCAGGTTCCCACTGCGCAGCTCATGCTCGCCGCCCTCCGGCAATGGATACACATGCTCCCAAAACCGGTCGCACAAGCCGGCCAGCAGCAGGAAGCCATCGCCCAAGCCACGCATTCCATGTGTGTGCGCACGCGCCTCCGCCAACCACACAGCCAGCCGCAAGTCCTTGCTGCGCGAATGCAGCAACTGGGCACAACGATGAGCCACCAGCGGCCAGTCAGCGCTATGCAGGGGAGTCGCCCACTCGCCCTGCTCCAGCGTTGGATCGTCCTGGCGCCGGGCAGCCGCAATCGCGTCCATGCATGCATTAAACGAAATGTCCTCGCCGCACGGCTGGCTGACACTGACCGGCACCAGCAAGTCCTCATTGGTGAACATATGCCCTCCTATTTGGTCGTGATCCGTAATTGGCCCTGGCGCGTCACACCCACCTTAACCTTCGTTACCGGCATGCCCTCGGCCAGGCGCGCCAGCAACACATCGGCCACGCCCGGCAACAAGCTGCCATGCAGGATGTTGTCGATATTTCGCGCACCGGAATCAGTCTCCGTGCAGCGCGCCAGCAGTGCCTGCACCAGCGCATCGTCCCAGCAGAATTCAGCATGGTGGTTCTCGCTGACACGCTGGCCGATCCGGCCCAGTTTCAGCGCTATGACCTGGGCCAGCGCTTCGTCAGAAAGCGGGTAGTACGGCACCACCTGCAACCGCCCAAGGAAAGCTGGCTTGAAATGCCGCAGCAACTGTGGGCGCAACAGAGCGTCGAGATCCTCGGGCGTCGGCAACGGCGCGTCACCGCGGTTCAGGCACGCCTGCATGATGGCCCCCCCGCCCAGGTTGGAAGTGAGGACAATGACCGTGTTGCTGAAGTCGACCAGCTGCCCTTCCGAATCTTCCAGCATGCCGCGGTCCAACACCTGGTAGAACAGCTCCAGCACATCCGGGTGTGCCTTGTCGGCTTCGTCGAGCAGCACCACGCAATAAGGGTTGCGCCGCACCGCCTCGGTCAACACCCCGCCCTCTCCATACCCGACATAGCCGGGTGGCGAGCCTTTCAGGCCCGCTACGCTGTGGGGCTCCTGGTATTCGCTCATATTGATGGTCACCAGCTTGCGCTCACCGCCATACAACAAATCAGCCAGCGCCAGGGCAGTTTCCGTTTTGCCCACGCCAGACGGTCCAGTCAGCAGGAAAACGCCTTTCGGTTTGCGTGGATCATCGAGTCCGGCACGCGCGGTACGCATGCGCTGCACAATGGTTTGAACAGCATGCGGCTGCCCCAGCACGCGCGACTCCAGCGCAGGCTTGAGCTGCTGCACGGTACGAATTTCGTCACGCAGCATACGCCCCACGGGGATGCCGGTCCACGCCGCGACTACGCCTGCCACAACGTGGCGATCGACCTCCAGCGGCACCAACGGCGTTTCGCGCTGGAGCTCCTGCAGTTCCTGCTGCACGCTCGCTGCTGCTGCGGCATTCCCCTCCTGCCGCAAGGCGATCACGCGGGCGCACATCTCGCGTTCCCGCTCGTGCCGTGCAGCCAGCTCCGCATGCCAGGCCTGCAGGCTGCCCCTCTCGTCGCGCAAGGCCGGCAGCGCCGATGGTCCCACGCCGCCGTTGCCGCTGTCGGTCGCCGCGTCGCGCTCCAGTGCCGCAATGCGGGCCGATAAGCGCTCGATCTGGCAGACTGCGTCCTCCAGCAATGCGGGCGAGGCACATTGACCCAACGCTACGCGCGCACAAGCGGTATCGAGCACGCCGACCGCTTTGTCCGGCAACTGCCGGCTGTTGATATAGCGATGCGCGAGCCTTACTGCAGCCATGACGGCGTCATCGCGGATACGCACGCCGAAATGCTGTTCCATCAGCGGAACCATGGCGCGCAGCATGCCTGCAGCAGCGTCTTCGTCCGGTTCATCCACCTTGACCACCTGGAAGCGGCGCGCCAGTGCAGCGTCTTTCTCGAAATAGCGCTTGTACTCGCTCCAGGTGGTGGCAGCGATCGTGCGCAGCTCGCCGCGCGCCAGGGCCGGTTTCAGGAGGTTGGCGGCATCCCCCTGCCCGGCAGCGCCGCCGGCGCCTATCATGGTGTGCGCCTCGTCGATGAAAAGGACGATGGGGTGCGGGCTGCGGCGCACCTCGTCGATCACGTTTTTCAGGCGCGCCTCGAATTCCCCGCGCACGCTGGTCCCAGCTTGCAGCAGCGCCAGGTCAAGTGCATGGATGGCTACGTTGGTCAATGGCGGCGGCACCTCGCCGGCTGCGATGCGCAGGGCCAGGCCTTCCACCACGGCAGTCTTGCCTACGCCTGCCTCACCGGTCAGGATCGGGTTGTTCTGGCGCCTCCGCAGCAGGATGTCGATCAGTTGCCTCACTTCGGCCGCGCGGCCAATGACCGGATCCAGCTTGCCTTCCCGCGCCAACTGGCACAGGTTGACCGTGTATTGCGCCAGGGCAGGTGCCGGCGAAGGTTCTGCCGGCTGGGCACCCGCATCCTGCGTCGCTGCCGGCACCGCAGATTCTGCCGAGCCGGCAACGTACTTCTCCATGCGATGCTTCAGCCCATCGACCGGAAAGCGCGCGAACAGGCCCGAAATCCGCGCTGCCTGCTGCGACAGTTCCGACTCCGTCAACAGTGCAAGCAGCAGGTGGCAACTGCGCACCTGGTCCGGCTGCGGCAATGCCAGCGAGGCAATCAGCCAGGCATGCTCGAGCATCAGTTGCAGGCGCCGTGCGAATACCGGGACACGGGCCGCTGCGCTACGAACGCTGGCCAGCTCGCGCCGCAAATCGGCCTCCAGGGCCGTGGCGCTTATGTCGCTGCGGCGCATGATTGCCTGCAGGTCGCATTCCGGCTGCGCCAGCAGCGCAAGCAGCAAGTGCTCGACATCGACTTCGCCATGTCCCATGCCGATAGCGATATTCGCGGCACGGGTCGCGGCAGTACGGCAGTTGTCGTTCAGTTTGCCAATCAGGGTTCTCAGTTGAATGCTCATGCGATGGCTCCGCGCTTGATGGAATAATGCAGCGATGACGGTTGCAAGGCTGCGCTGAAGCTGACGGCCTCATTTGCCCCATGCGCCCGCAACACGCCGATGATGACGATATCGATGCGGTTGACGGTGCCGGTGCGCTCGGCCAGCGTAACCTGCACATTGCATAAGCGTGGCTCGTACCGTTCAACAGCCTGGCGAATGCTGCTGCAAATGCGCAGCCGGTCCTCGCTGCTGCTATGCGACAGGCCGGCGAAATCGGCCAGTCCGAAATTCAGGACCGAACGTGCGCACTCCGGGTAAGCTAGCAGCAGGTGCTGTGGCAGCGCACTGCGCGTGTTGAGCAGTGCCTCCAGGTCCCGCGCCACGCTTTCCTTCAACTGCTCCTGCGACAGGAATTTGCCGCCGGCATGCGCCCCCAGCAAGCGGTCCAGCAATCCAGGCCTGTAACCGTCCATGCCGCACCTCCGAAAAAAACGGCTGCAGCACTTGCGCGCCGCAGCCGCAACTCCCTCCTGAATCATGCAATGCGGTTGGTTGCCAGGTCCCAGCCGCCGGACGTGTTGCCGCCCGTTCCGCCCGAAATGCGCTGTTGCGTGTATTTCCAGCGCACTTTCGAGAATTTGAAGCCCACTTCTTCGGTCAGGATGTCCCCTTCGCTGACTGAGGGGGAAACGGCGCCAATCAGCACGTTATCGAGTTCGATCTCGAAGTACTTGACCCGCTCGCCCTGCGCATCGGCGCGCATGAATTCCAGCTTGGCCTTGGGGATGGTGCGGCCGGCGGAACAGGTTTGCAGCAGGATCGGCGAGGCCAGGTCAGCCAGCTTGGTGATCACCACGTCGCGATGCTCGCATCGTTCGGCAGTATGGCCGCCGCCAGTGGACGAAGTCGCCGAACGCGGTTGCTCGACCGCCCAACTGACCGATTTGCACTCGATCCAGTCCTTGTGGCGATCATCGGTCGACTCGCCCTTGATGCCATCGATATGCAGGTACACGTCAATTGCCATCGCAATGCTCCTTTTCAGTAGTTGGTGGTCTGCGGCAGTTCCGCCACGAGGCGGAGGGAAACAGTCAGCTCGTCGAGCTGGAAATGGGGACGCAGGAAGCTGACGGCGCGGAATACGCCAGGCCGGCCGGGCACTTCGCTGACCTGGACCGACGCTTCGCGCAGCGGGAACTGCGCCTTCTGTTCCTGGCTGGCGTTATCGTCCAGCAGCACGTACTTCATCAGCCAGCGGTTCAGGAAGTCCTCGACATTGGAAGCAGCGGCAAAGCTGCCGATCTTGTCGCGCATCATCGCCTTCATGTAGTGCGCAATGCGCGAGACTGCGAAGATGTACTGCAATTGCGAGGACAGCACGGCATTCGCGTTCGCCGCGTCGGAGCTGTAGCGCATGGCTTTCTGCGCCGATTGCGCGCCGAAGAAGGCGGCATAGGCGGTGTTCTTGCAGTGGACCAGGGAGATGAAGCCAAGGTCGCTGAGTTCCTTTTCGCGACGATCGGTGATTGCCACCTCGGTCGGGCATTTCAGCGCCACTTCGCCCTCGTCGGTCTTGAAGGTATGCGTTGGCAGGTCGTCCACCAGGCCGCCGCCTTCCACGCCGCGGATGGCCGCGCACCAGCCGAATTCCTCATGCGCCTTGGTCAGCCGCGCACCGAAGGCGTAGGCCGCGTTGCACCACAGGTACTTGTGATGGTCGCGGCCATCCACCTCTTCGACGAAGTTGAAACCCTCCACCGTGGTGCCGTCGACGGGATTGAACGGCAGGCGGCCCAGGAAGCGCGGCAGCGTCAGGCCGACGTAGCGCGCGTCCTCCGATTCGCGGAAGGCCTTCCATTTGGCGTATTCCACGGTGTCGAACACTTTGGCCAGGTCGCGTGGCTTGCCAAGGTCGCCGTAGCTTTCCAGCCCAAACAGTTCCGGCGAGGCGGCGCTGATGAAGGGTGCGTGGGCTGCAGCGGCAAGATGCGACATCTGTTCGATGAAGTAGATGTCTTCCGGCTGGCGCGAGATCTCAAAATCCCCCAGCAGCGCCGCATAAGGCGAGCCGCCGAAGGTGCCGAATTCCTCTTCGTAGACTTTCTTGAAAATCGTGCTCTGGTCGAAATCCAGCGCGCTCTGGAAGTCGCGCACCAGCTCGCGCTTGGTGGCGTTCAGCAGGCGGATCTTCAGGCAAGGACCGGTGGCCGTGCTGCGCACCAGGTAATGCAGGCCGGTCCAGCTTTGCTCGAGTTTCTGGAATTGAGGCGTGTGCATGATCGCGCTCAGTTGTTCGGAGATCATGCGATCCAGCTCGGCTACCCGTGCATCGATGGTGGCCGACAGGTTGTGCGACATTTGCACGCTGCCCTGCACTACTTGCCGCGCCAGTTCACCGATGATGTCGCGGGCGCGTTCATGCTCGCTGCTGGATTTGGCTACCCTGCTTTCCTCGACGATGCGGTCCAACAGGTCGCGCTCCTCCACTGCGGCCGCCACGGCAGCTTTCATTTGCGCGCTCATTCAAGCCTCCTTGGGCGCGATGGCCGCCAGGTTTTCGGTATTCTGCAGTACGTCGGTCAGCAAGTCTTCCAGCCTGTCGTTGCCGGCCAGCTTGTTGCGCAAGTCGGCGAGCTTGCTGCGCGCTTCCAGCAGCTTGCCCAGCGGTTCGACCTGGCGCACGATGGCTTCCGGGCGGAAGTCCTGCATGGCGCCGAAGCGCAGTTCGACCGGGAATTCACCCTCTCCGCCCAGCCGGTTCGGCACCTGGAAGTTCAACACGGGGTTCACGCCTGCCAGCACCTCATCGAAGTTGTTGCTGTCGATGTTGACGAAGTTGCGCTCTTTCAGCCGCTTTTGGGGAACGTCGGGGTTGCCGCCAAAGTCGCCCAGGACGCCGACCACAAAAGGCAGTTCCTTGTTTTCCAGGTCGCCGGCGACTTCAACGTCATAGGTCATCTGCACCCGTGGCGGCCGTACCTTGGCCAGGCGTTTCTGCACACTGTCGCGATTTGCCATGGCTGGCTCCTTATTTGAGGGCGCCGAACGGATCGGCAGCGGTAGAAGGAATTGGTGCCGTGCGCGGTGGCGGCAGCTTGAATGGCGGCGCAGTTTTTTTCGGCTGCCGCGGGCTGCCGGCCACGGGAACCAGCACATCTTCGCCAAGCGTATTGCGCAGCATGCGCGCCAGTTCCTGCGCTTCGCTGCGCACCGATCCGCCCAAACTGCTTTGCTGGTTCAGCTCCGCCAGCGAACGGGTCGACAGCCGCAAGCCGCTGACGGCGATGATGCTGAGAGCCTGCTTGTCGGCAGGATCGCGCTGCAGTGCTTCCTGCGCCTGCACGATGGCGTCGCTGTAGTTGCCGCGATCAAAGCGCATTTGCGCCATTTGCAGCCACGGCGATTTTTCGGAAGGATAGTTTGCGGCGGCAGCCTTCAGCACCACTTGGGACTTTTCGTGCTGGCCTGCCGCTGCAGCGCGGTCGGCGTCGGCCAGCATCTTCTCCAGCGTTTGCTGGCTGGCCCGGTCGCTGCCCTGCAGCGGCGCGTCGGTGGCGCATCCGGCCAGCGTGGCCGCGCCAATCAATACGGCTGTCAATGATCTGCGCATCGTTCTCTCCTTCCGCAAAGTGAAGGCCATTATTGAATCGATGCGCGGGTCCGCCATTGCGTTGGCTCAAAGGCCGCTGATATCGCCGCGCTGCTGTTTGCGCCCGCGCAAACGCTGGCTGCACGGCGCCAGCTTTAATGGATACCTCAACCAAGGAGGCCGGCATGACATTACCTGCAAAGATCCTTTGGAGCGAAGGCCTGTTCCTGCGTCCGCAGCACTTCCAGCAGCAGGACCGTTATCACGAAGCGCGCATTCACGCGACAGCTCTTGCTGCGCAGCCGATGCTGTGGGGCGTGCAAACGGTCGAATGGGACACGGCTGCACTGGCCAATGGAAAACTGCGCCTGCTCGCGCTGCGCGCAATTTTCCGCGAAGGCGAGCTATTCGATGCGCCCGCCAGCGATCCGCTGCCGCCAGTTATCGACCTCACCAGCCTGCCGGCCGAGGTGCAGGAGATCCGCTATCACGCCGCCCTGCCATCGCAGGAATCGGATCGCTTCCAGCAGGCCGAGCGCGAAACGCAAGACCTGTTCAGCGATGCCTTGCCGGCCGGCCTGACTTACCTGCGCAAGCAAGTACGCCTGGTGTCGGACCTGGAACCTCGCGGCGCCTATGACAGTTTTCCTTTGCTTCGGCTGCGCCGCGTCGTATCGGGAAACTTCGAGATCGATCCATCTTTCATGCCGCCGGCGCTTTCGATCGGCGCGACGCCGCGCCTCAAGCTCCTGCTCGACCAGTTGATGGATGCCCTGCAGGCCAAGGTAAACGCTTTGCAAGGCCACATGCGAGAGCCAAGCCGCAATGTCATCGAATTCCGCACCGGCGAAGTGTCCTCATTCTGGCTGCTGCACACGGTCTCCACATCGGCCGCGAGCTTGCTGCACCTGCTGCGCCATCCCGCGATGCATCCCGAACGGCTGTACCAGGCCATGCTCGGCCTGGCAGGCGGTTTGATGACGTATTCGCGTCTGGTCCACCTTGGCAACCTGCCCTCCTATGACCATGCCGCCCCGGGCCCGGCCTTCCTGCAGCTCGACGGCTTGATCCGCGAACTCCTCGACACCGTGATCTCGGCGCGCTACTTCGCCATCGCCCTGCACGAAGAGAAGCCCGGCTACCACATCGGCAAACTCGATTCGGGCAAGATCGGCGCCGGCGCCACCCTCTACCTCGCCATTGCCGCAGCAGTACCGCTGCTTGAACTGGTCGAAGCGGTGCCGCTGCGCGTCAAGGCCGGCGCGCCGGACGACGTCGAGCAATGCGTGCTGTCCGCCATGCCTGGCGTGAAGCTGGTGCATGCACCACAAGTGCCTTCCGCCATTCCAGTGCGCCCCGACACCTGCTACTTCATGCTCGAAAACCGGGGCGTGCTGTATGAGCAGATGCTCAAGGCGCAATCCATTTCCATCTACGTGCCCGCAGGGATCAAGGAACTGCGGCTCGAACTCCTGGTGGTGACAGCATGAGCCATTTCATCGAACGGCGCGCCGCCCCGCCAAAACAACGCGTCCAGTCCCTGGTGGAGCTGATGCACGAGGGTTTTCACATGCTCTCCCTACTGCGCCATGGCAGCGCGCCGCCGGGTGAGGCGGAGTTTGCTGCCGCCATTCGCAGCTTCCTCGACGAATTCGGCAACCAGGCGCGCGAACTGCATATTGCTGCCGAAGATATCGACAGCGCCAAGTACGCCTTTTGCGCCGCCCTGGACGAAACCATACTGGCGTCCACCTTCCCTTTACGCGATGCGTGGGAGCGCCGGCCGTTGCAATTGCTCCTGTTCGGGGACCAACTGGCGGGCGAGCATTTCTTCGACAAACTCGAACAGTTGCGCCTCAAGGGCAGCGAAAGGCTGCAGGCGCTGCAGGTATTCCATATGTGCCTGCTGCTTGGCTTCAAAGGCCGCTATGCACTGGATGACGCCGACCGGCTCTCCTACCTCACCGCGCGCCTGGGAGACGAACTGGCCCACCTGCGCGGCAAGGATAACGGCTTCGCCCCGCGCGCTGCCCGGCCGGACAACGTCGCGCACAAATTGCAAAGCAATGGGCCGCTCTGGATCGCCGGCGGAGTGTTCTCGCTGGCGGCCTTGCTGTCATACGGCGCCATGCGCTATTCGCTCGCCAGTTCGACCAGCGCCACGCTGGCCGCCTACCAGGGCGTAGTCAAACAGCCGCCGCGCCCCGCCACCCTGACAATGACCTTGCCCTAGTCTGCGACGCGGAATTCGATACGCCGGTTGCGGGCTCGCCCTTCGGCGCTGGCGTTGTCGGCCACCGGCTGGTCCGGACCTGCGCCGGCCACCGCGATGCTGGCTGCAGCAACGCCCTTGGCCGCAAGGTAGCTGCGCACGGCACCCGCGCGGGCCAGGCTAAGTGCCAGGTTGGCTTCACGCGTGCCGGTATTGTCCGTGTGACCGATCACTTCGACCTTGCGGCCGTCAATCTGCCCCAGCGCAGCCGCCATTTCGTCGAGGATCATCATCCCGGAAGGACGCAGCACCGCCTGCCCGCTTTCGAACTCGATGATGCGCCGCGCCAGCGCCGTATCAAGGACCTTTTGCGCGGGGGCATTGACGCGCAGGCCATTGCTGATCGTATAAGTCGGATTGAGGCTGTTGGCCAGGTCGCTGGCCACCTGCTGCCGCAACGCCTCGTTCGCGACATCGCCGCGGACCCCCACGCGGTTTCCTTCTACCGTCAACTGACCCTGGGTCACCTGCTTCAGCGGGTCGGAAATCAGTTTTTGCATGTGCGCGCTCCAGTTGGGCGGGGCCACCACGCTGCCAACCGCAACCTGGTCGACTACGCGCGCAGCGCCATAGACGGCGCGTGCCCGCTGCAAGATGGCGGCCTTGGTCGCTTCGTCGGGCACAGTGCCCGCCACGACAACAGGCGCCAGTTGCGCAAGCGCCGGCGTGCAGCCGAGGAAAAAGACCAGGGCCAGGTTACGCATGGCATGCTCCCTTATCCGCAGAAGGTTTCGTGGAACAGTTGCATGGCGACGGGCAAGCCAAGCTGCCCTTGCTCCAGGCAAGCCGCAAGACGCTGCAAGGGCGCATCGCCAAGTACCGCGCCGTCCACCCAGGCGCAGTCGGCAAGCACCACCAGCCCGTCCTGCACTGCCTCCGGATCCATCACGGCAAACAGGCTGGCCGGATTGGCGCCGTCCAGTCCAAGCACCAGTGACGGTTGTCCTGCTACTGGAGCCAGGAACATGGCGATTTCCAGGTCCTGGCGCGCCAGCAGCGGGGCGGCAAGCGACATCCAGAAGGCGGCGCCCGGAGCACGCTGGCTGGCTTCGCGCGGCAAAGGGATGGCAAGGCAGCGCGAGGTGACCGGTGCATGCTCGCGCAGAGGCGCCAACAGCAAGCCCAACGCCAGCAACAGGTGCCGCGCGCGCATGCTCCCGGGCGTCCCTCCGAGGGAGTCTTCCAGGCTGGCCAGGCAGGCGCCTGCCATGTAGTGCTCCAGGGCTGCCTCCGCCATCCAGCCTTCGCATAAAGGTCCAGGCAGGATGCCGTCGGCCGGCCGCTCGGCGGCGGCAGTCGCCGCGCCGGCCGCGGTAGCCAGGCACTCCCAGGCCGGCGCCAGCGCCAGCGGACTGCAGGGAAGGAAGTCGCGCGGCTTCGCGACATGGTGCACGGCCATGCAGGCAAACGGGAAACGGCGCGCCGAAAGGTCGCGGCTCGCCAGCAGATGCCCGCAAACCACCTGCCGTGAGCGCGTACCGATAAAGGCGAAGTTCAGCGGAGGGCATGCGTCGTAATGCTGGCGCCAGCGCGGATTGGCGGCCAAGCGCTGCATGACGGCAGCCAGCCACTGGTCCATCAACTCCACCAATACCTGCTCACCAGGTGAGCGCACAAAGTCGCCACACCCCGGCAGCTTGCCGAAATAGGCGATGCGTGGCGATGGCGCGTTCATGGCGCACTCCCTTTGCCGACCACGGTTTCTGGCAAGCGCATGCCACGGAAGCCGTTGTCGCCCTGCGTACTGCCGGGGGCGCTGATGATGCGCAAGTCGACAGTGACCGAAACGCTGCCGCTGCTCCAGCGCAGTGCATGCACGCCTTCTTCCTTACGCGTGCGGGCGGCAGAGTCGATCATCCGGCGCAGGCCTGCGGCGCCGCTTTCGCTGAACAGCTCCACGACTTTGCCTTCCGGCGTTACGCCACTGATCCGGACACCGCTGCTTCCCTGAGGCCCCGGGTAGACCATATTCGCCCATTGCGGCACACCGTTGCGGAAGCGCAGCAACTGGCCGTCGATCTCAATCGAGTATTCCGCCAATCCGTTTCCCGCAAGTGGCAAGATCTGGAATACGGTCTGCGTAGCCGATGCCACGCCTCCCGCAGCCAGCGGCGCCATCCAGGACGGAAAGCGCTGCAAGGCCAGCGGCGAGAAGCTGATGCCCATGTCGGCCCAGGTGCGCGGTGCCAGCACGTCGCCGCGGCGTACCACCAGCGTCCCCAGGGAATTGCCGACAAACTTTGCGATCGCTCCCTCCGGCCCAAACACTTGGCCAATCTCCGCCTGGCTTGCTTCCACGCTGCCGGCAGGCGCAAACGGGAATTTGCTTGCGAGTGTGCGGTTGAAAGGCTCGTAGACCTGTGCCTGCCAGGTCTTGTTGATCTCAGCCTCCGCCGGCGCAAGCAGCCCGGCGAAAACCTGGATCAATGGCCTGACCAGCAGCGGACGGATCGCCTGTTTCTGCGCATCCCCCAGCCCAGCCATCATCTGCTCGTCCACATGGCGCAGCGCGTCAGCCAGTTCGGAACCGGTGCCATCGAGCGTTTGCTGCATCAGCTGCCTGGCGCCCGGTCCGGGGTCGCCCTGGTTGCGTATTCCGTTCAAGCGCGCCCGCAGCCGCGAAAGATGATCTAGGTAAGCGCGCATCAGCGAGCCGTCCTTGTCGCGCGCTGCCAGCAGCCCGGCCACCGGCGCGAACTCTCGGCCTAATGCTCCGGCTTGTGGCACGGCGGCCGCCACCGCGCCTGTCGCCGCTGCCCGCTCGAAAAGCCGCGCCTTGAACCAGTGCGCCAGGCCCTGGTCTGCCTGTTGCATGCCAGCCGTCGCCAAGCGCGGGTTGTCCCATCCCGTCTGTGCCGCCGCCGTGCTCCAGACCTTGAGCAGCGGAGAGATGGCGGGATCGCCCAGGCGATTCATGGCATCGACCGTGTGCGTGAAGTCAGGCATCGCAGCGATCACCACGCCTTGAAGGAAAGCTTGCCACTCCCTTGCGTATTCCGCCTTGTAGCTGTCGGTCAGCGCCTTCTGCACCTGTTCCGGGCTCCCTTCCAGCGTCAGGTCAGTGCGCTCCGCCGTTTTCAACACCCAGTCGTTCGATTGCAGCGCGCTGTTGGCAGCTTCGCGGATTGCGGCGCGAACATAGCCCTCCCACGCCTCGCGCGTGAAGGCGCCGGAAACTGCATGGCTGCCCTGCACCAGCTCCCGATCCTGTTCGCCGACGATGCGCGCCACCGTCATGGCGGGATAGCGCGTGCTGGCGCGTGCTTTGATCTCGGCATACACTCGCTCGCGCGCTGTCATGCCGCGCACCACCTGCCGCAGCTGTTCGCGCGCGGCATCGACCAGCGCCAGCTTGGCTTCGATGCGCGGCCAGGCCGGGTCTTTCAACTGGGACAGGTAAAACGCCAGCAAGCCTTCCGCGCTGCGCAACAGCTGTTCGCGAGGCATGGCGCCGCGATTGGCCTCCAGCCAGCTGCGCCAGTGGCGCGTAAGCTGGTCGCCAAGGTGGCCGGTTTCGGCATGCGCTTTATCGGCCAGCATCAGGTAGGTTTTCAGTGCATTATAGGAGTCCTCGACATTGCTCCCTTCGCGCTGGCTGAGGGCGAATAGTTGCGTCTCCAGGCTGGCCGCAACAGGCTTGAGCAGGATTTCGCCCATGCCAGCGAAATATTCGCTGCGCAGCTTCCGCCCCAGCGCATCGCCCTGGTACAGGCCCATGCCCAGCAGCCAGGGCGACTGCAGGTCCAGCCTATCCAGCTGCTCGATGCGGTCTTGCAGAAGCTGCAGCGCTTCCAGGCGCGATTGAAGGTCCGGGCGTTGCGCCTGCAGCTTGACTGCTTTGTCCAGGTCCGCCGCCGTATTCGCGACCAGCTGCGCGTTGCCCGAATACGACCAGGTCCAGGCGCCAAGTATCGCACCTAGCAGCAGGACCGCCCCGGCAACGCAGCCACTGCGCAACAGACGCTGCTTCCGTGTCGCATATTGGGAAACCAGGTCTTTGTCGGCAAAGATCACTTCGCGGAACAGCCGTGGCAGGAAATATCCGGCCTGCGCTCCAGCGCACGGCGCTGCATCGGGCGCCCGCTTCAGGCCAAAACGCTGGGCCACCCGCAGCGACTGCGCACACAAAGGCTGCCCTTCCTGCAAAGCGCTGGTGAAGTAGTACCCCCGGAACAATGGACGGAACTGGAAGGGATTGTCTTCAAACAGCGTAGCGAGGAAAGCTTTCAACGGCGCGCGCAAGGCCGCGAACTCCAGCGGGAAGGTGTGCACCCCAGCAGGCACAAGTTCACGGCGGCGCTGGCTCATGGTGGCAATTCCCATCTCGCGCAATCCCTCGCACAATTCGTCGAAACTCTGCTCGAAGAATGCCAGCATGTCGCGGCAGCCTGCCTTCTGCCTGAAAGGCATTGTCGCGCCCCAGGGCCGCTCGCGCTCCGCCGCTTCCGCGTCCGCGAAGAAGTTGGCGAAGCCGGCCACCAGGTCGGCCTTGGTGAACATGACGTACACTGGCGCAAAGACCTCCAGCTTCTCGATGAGGTCCTGCACGCGCTGGCGCAGGTTGCGAGCCAGTTGCAGAACCGACTCGGTATCGTCGCCACGCAACTCAGCGATGCTGACCGCGATGATGATGCCATTGACAGGCGCCCGCGGCCGCTGTTTCTTCAACAGGCCGAGGAAGCCATGCCATTCCTCCCGGTCCACGGCCTGCACCGCATAACGGCCGGCTGTATCGAGCAGAATTCCTTCCGCCGTAAAGAACCAGTCGCACTGACGTGTACCGCCGACACCCTGGATCGCCTTCGGATCGGCAAACGGAAACTGCAAACCCGACTGCTTGATCGCGCTGCTTTTACCAGCAGCCGGATTGCCAATCACCATATACCAAGGCAGTTCGTACAAGGCTTGCGCACCGCTTGCCCGGCCAAGGCGCGAGTTCCTGATCGTGCCGACCGCCTCCAGCATTGCACGGCGAACCGCATCCAGGTCGGCTTCGGCTCGCGTCTCGGCCGGTGCCAGCAGCTCGGCCTCACGCCGCTTTGCGAGATGGCAGCGGGCTCCCCACACCGCCAGCGCCAGCACGGCGGCGGCCGCAATACCAGCCAGCGCCCACACCAGCGCGAGTTGCAGGAGTTCGGCGCCGAGGAGGAACAACCCCGCCAGCAACGCAAAGGCCAATGCGTTCAGGGTACGCCTGTTTGTGAGCAGGTACCAGGTTCGTTGCAGCATGATGGACTGAAAAAGGGAGGCAGGTTGGCTGATGTTGCCACCAAGCCGCGCTGCAGCCTTTGAGCCGCCTCAAGCCCCTGTGTCGCGTGTGCGCAATTCGGTGTGGCCGAAGTCCATCATGGTCCAGCGCCCACCCCACACCATCCCCACCGCCTCTGCGGCTTCGCCATACAACCGGTAGCCGCGCATAGCCCAGGGATCGCGTTCGCTGATGACCAGCTTTCCTTCGCGGATAAAAGCGCAATCGGCGGCCAGCCCAAACTGGTGGAAGCTCTGAAAGGCACGCGCGTTGCTGACATGGCTGCCTGCTCCGGCCAGGCTATCCTGCCGTTCCGGGCTGCGGTAGCCTTCCAGCAAAGCCATTTCATAACCGTGCCGCTCGCGCATCACATTGAACACCACCAGCAGGCGCCGTGCAAAATCCTTGTCCAGCCGCTGCCAGTCACGGTCAGCTTGCGACAGCATGGGGCGCAGCAGTTCCACTTCCGCCGTGGCGAAAGCCAGGGGCGGCAACGGCGGTGGCGGCACCAGTTGTTCGCCCTGCAGCAGCGCTGCGATTTGCGGATCGGGTGCATGGCTGCTGTCGTCAAAGGCCGGCACCATCTGGCGCGGGCGCAGCAGGAACACCAGCAGCGGCGGCGCCCCTGCCAGCATCGCAGTGCCGGCGCCAAGCAACAGCAAGCGCCTCTGGCGTGGGCTGGGCCGGCGCTTGGGGGGAAATAGCAACAGCCAGCCGGCAGCGCTGGCCGCCACAAAGATGCTCGCGACGATAAATGGCAACATGGTGCGATCCATCAATACGAAAGCGCAGGCGGCGCGCGACACTTGAATCCTATGCCGCCCCGCAATCGGACGGGTCGAGCGAAATCAAGCTTTGGGAGGACTTATGCGGCCCGACTTGTTTGCAGGCCCCGCGCTGCAGGACGATCGCCATCGCATCCTGGCACGGCTGGCAAATGGCGGCAGCGTGCCTGCCCGTGCCCGCCAATGGATCCGGTGGAACGCACCGCAACGCGCCCACCTGGCTGCCATGGCCACGCTGCTGGCCACCGGCGCTGCCGCCTGGATATGGCTTCAGAATGGTGAGCCTGGGCCCGCACCGGTGCGGGCCGCATCCTTGCAACTCCCGGCACCCGAGCGCCCGTTCCTCAATGACACCCAGCCACAGGCGGCAACAATCATCCCGGCGCCTGCGCCGCAAAGCAAGCCTGCTGTCGCACCACAGGCAGTAGTGTCAGTAAAGCCTGCAGAAACAAGGCCGCCACATCCACGCCCTGCCAAGGCGCCGGGCGCACCGCGCAGGCAACAAAGTGCTGCGGCAGCACCGGAGGGTGATGAAGACGTAACGCTGTTGGCCGCAATGCTAAAGCACGCCAAGCCACAGAAGCCTGCGCCTACCCCGCCAAAGGATTGATGAAGCCAGCCATGGCCTGCAAAGTGGCCTCCGGCCGTTCGATATGGGGACTATGGCCGCAGCCGGGCAGCAGCAACTGGCGGGCACCCGGCGTTTTCCGTTCGATGGCATCCAGTTGCGCGCCGGAGCCGTAATGGTCGTCGCTGCCTTGCATGGCCAGCAATGGGCACGCAATTGCCGGCAGCAGGTATTCAATATTCCACTGCCTGAACCATGGCGCCAGCCAGGTATCGGCCCAGGAAGAAAACACCCGCTCCGCCTTGTCGCCGTGATAGCGCGCCAGTGCGCGCAGCTTGCCTGCGTTGTGGCCGGCCAGCACAGTGTGGATGCCTTCGATCGTAATGTCTTCGACAAAGACGTGCGCAGCAGCGCTGATCACGCCGCGCAGGCCCTGCGGCCGCCCCGCGGCATATATCAGGGCAATGCTGCCGCCGTCCGAATGCCCGACCACGATATGCTCGCGGCCCGGCGCCAGGTGCGCCAGCACCGCCGGCAATTCGGCCAGCGCAAACTGGTGCAGGTAGTGGATACCGCGCTGCGCAGCCTGCGGCGAGGACATGCCATAGCCCTCGCGCTCATAAACCAGCCCCGCACACCCGGTGGCAGTGCACAGCCGCTCCGGGAATTCCCTCCACATGCCGATGCAACCCAGGCCTTCATGCAGGAACACCAGTAACGGCTTGCGAGGATCGCCTTCGATCAGCTCATAGTGCAGTTGCACGCTACCCAGTTCCAGCATTGGCATGAATGGCTCCTAGTGCAAAGCGAAATCGACGCGGGCAGCCGCTCCGGCCTTGGGCGCTACGAGGAAGATGCGCTCCGGCGGCACCTGGCCCTGCCCCACCAGCCAGTCTTTGGCTACCTGCGCGCGGCGATTGCCAAGAGTGATGAAATCGTCCTGCTCAAGCTTGATATTGGCCAGCATCAGCTTTTCCATCTCCTCCGCAGGGAGCGATTTGGCAAAGCCCAGCGCATTGCGCGGCTTGACGAACTTCTCGTCCTTGTAAGCACGCTCCAGCAATGCCGCGTATTCTTCTTTGGCCACCACCACGCCGCCTTCCGGCAGCGCCGTACCGCGTGCCTGCAGGTCGCGCGTCTTGAGCTGGCGCAGCTTGCGCTCCAGCGCCACGCGCTTGAGCGCTTCCAGTTCCGCCGCATCGTCGAAACGGCCGGTAATGTCCAGCTTCAAGCCTGGGCGTTCAGTCAACGCCTTGGCCAGCGATTTCAGTTTGCCTTCCGATGCCGGCAGCAATGCTGCGCGGCCCTGGTCGAACTCCAGCATCGACAACTCCTCGCCGCCGCCAAACAGGGAACCTATCAGGGCGAACGGCGAAGTAACCGTCTTCATGATGGCATTGCCGATCACCTTGAGGATGATGCCGCCGAGCGAGAACTGCGGGTCGTCCAGCGATCCGCCGATCGGCACATTGATGTCGATCACGCCGTTGCGATCGCTGAGCAGGGCCACGGCCAGGTTCACCGGGAGCTTGGTGGCGTCCGGATTGGTGCTCTCCTTGCCGAAGGTGAGCTGATCGAGCACCAGGCGGTTCTCCGCCTTCAACTGGCGGTTTTCCAGCGCGTATGCCACCTCAAACGTCATCTTGCCTTTCTCGATGCCGTAACCGACATATTTGTCCGCGTAAGCCGAGAGCTGCGACAGCTCCATGCCGCGCACCTCGGCACGCAGGTCGAGCGAAAGTTCCTGCTTCAACGGATGCACGCGGCCGGCAATCAGCAACGGCGCCCCGCTGACATTGCCGCGCAGGTCAACGTTTGCATTATGCGCGGGATCCGACGACAGGCCACTTACCGTGCCGCCCAGGTCCTTCAGGTTGGCCGTGTAGTTTGGCTTGATGAAGTTGTCGGTAAAGCGCACGCGCCCGCCCGACAGCAGCAGCTTGCCAATACGGATCGGCGGTAGCGGCTCGGCAGGTTTTGCAGGTGTCGCCGGCGAAGCCTTGGGCGCTGGGGCCTCGGTGGCAGGCGGCGGCACTGCCTGCGCCACCTCTTTGGACTTTGCCTTGGCATCCTTGACCGCCTGCGCACGTGCGCCAGCCTCGGTCAGGCTCTTGCCTTCCTCGCCTTTGTTGCGCATCACGTCCTGCACGTTCAGGCGGCCGTTCGGGTCGATGATGACGCGGGCGAAGAAGTCGTCAAGCGCTACGCGGTCGATATTCAGCGTGAAGGGCTTGAAGTTCACGTCCATGCCGCCAAAGGCGAGCGATTTCCAGCTCAGGAAATCGTTCGAGCTCGTTTTGTCGACGGTGGAAAGGCGGTTCACGCTGACATCGCCCTTGAAGCCGCCCGCCACTGCACCGTCCTTGCCCGTTTCAAGGCGCAACCGCGCCTTGCTGGAAACGGCAGCCTGCTGCAAACGCAGGTTGACGTAATCGGTGACATAGGGCTGCAACGGCAGAAGGTCGAAATTCCTCAGGTCCAGCTCCAGGTCCGCATTCAGCGGCGATGGCGCGAGTTTGCCCTTGAGTTCCAGTTCGCCTTTGTTAATGGCGGTTTTCAGCGCCACCTCGGAGGACGCTCCGGGCGCATTGGAATAGCCTTCGACAGTCAGCGACAACGGCGACAGCTTGAAGACAGTCGGCTCGTCGCGCAAGTCTTCCCTCAGCTTCGCGTCCCAGTCGCTGATCTCCAGCTTGCCTACCTTGATTTGCATCGGTTCTTCGCCGGCCGGCTTGGTGGCAGGCTTGGCGCCGGCTGGCGTGCCGGGCAGTTGCCTGCCCTGGTGGACGTCGATCTGCGCACTATTCGAAGCGACGGATGCGATATCCAGCGTATGCTTGCCGCCGTCAAAAACGATGTCCTGCACGACCAATCCGAATTTCGCCAGGTCAGCACGCAGGTTGCCCTGTGGCGTATCATCGGCATAACGCAAGGCCGAGCCGTTGACCGCCAGTTCCTTCAGCAGCACGACCGGACCGGCGGCTGCCGGTTTGGCCGCAGCCGCCGATACCGGCGCAGGCGAAGCAGCTGGTGCGGCAGCTGGCACCAGCTGGTCCAGGTTCAGCACACCATCCTTGCTGCGCTTGACATCCAGTTCCAGCCCATCAATGCCGACCTTGGCGATCTCAAAACGCTGCGCCAGCAGGTCCAGCTTGCCCAGCTTGACCTTCAGGGCATCGAGCTTGGCCACCGGCGTCCCGTCAAGCTGCTGCAATTGCGCGCCTGTCAGCGCCGCCTCCCCGCCCAGCACCAGCGATGCAGGCTTCTCCTTCGGCTGCACCACGGTCAGGTTCAGTTGCGCCTCCAGGTGCGCCGACGGCAGTTTGAAGCCGGGCTTGAACGGCAGGTAGCCAAGGTAGTTGGTCAGGTCGACC
>JBCNOP010000042.1:0-29385 GCA_039593775.1 Pseudoduganella sp. | reverse complement strand
AGCAGGATGGGCAGCATCGGCAGCACGCAGGGCGAAGCGATGGTCAGCAGGCCGGCCAGGAAGGCCAGCGGAGTGTCGAGCGGGTTGGTCATGGTCAGCTCCGTGTTTTGGAATGACTCCATTGGACCGCTGCCAGGTATCCGGCATATTTCGCCGCACCCCTTCGTGTGCAATGTTTTGTGTACCTGCTCCGGCTGTACACACTGGGATACAAATCTCTGCCGGGCATTGGGTATCATGGCTTCATGGAAAACCAAGACCACATCCTGATCGTTGACGACGACCGCGATATTCGCGAGTTGATCGGCGCCTATTTACAGAAAAACGGCCTGCGCACCTCGCTGGCAGCCAACGGCCGCCAGATGCGTGCCGTGATCGAGGAAGACACGCCCGACCTGATCGTGCTGGACCTGATGCTGCCCGGCGAAGACGGCCTGGCGCTATGCCGCGACCTGCGCGCCGGCAAGCACAAGGCCATCCCGGTGCTGATGCTGACCGCGCGAAACGACGAAACCGACCGTATCATCGGCCTCGAAATGGGTGCCGACGATTACCTGCCCAAGCCTTTCGCCGTGCGCGAACTGCTGGCGCGCATCAACGCCGTGCTGCGCCGCACGCGCATGCTGCCGCCGAATATGCAGGTCAACGAATCGGTGCCGATGCTGGCCTTCGGCGACTGGCGCCTAGACACAGTCGCGCGCCACTTGCTCGATGCCGACGGCACGCAAGTCGCGCTGAGCGGCGCCGAATACCGCCTGCTGCGCGTCTTCCTCGACCATCCGCAGCGCGTGCTGACGCGCGACCAGCTGCTGAATCTGACCCAGGGCCGCAATGCCGACCAGTTCGACCGATCGATCGACCTGCTGGTGAGCCGCGTGCGCCAGCGCCTGCGCGACACGGCGCGCGAACCGCGCTACATTAAGACCTTGCGCAGCGAAGGCTATGTCTTCTCGGCCGCTGTCACGCTGTCGGCAGGCGAGCCATGATGCGCCTGCATTGGCCGCGCAGCCTGTTCGCGCGCCTCGCCTTGCTGCTGTGCCTGGGCGTGGCAGTCGCGCAAGGCTTGTCGTTCTGGCTCACCATGCGCGAGCGGAACGAGGCCACCACCAATATGATGATGGGCTATATCGAGCGCGAGGTCACGACATCGGTTGCCTTGCTCGACGCCTTGCCTGCTGCCCAGCGCGCGCAATGGTTGCCGCGCCTCGCACGCCGCAGTTACGAGTTCCGGCTGGAAGAATGCGACGAAACGCTGCCGCACCTGGACGTGCTCGAAGCTAACGCGGTGCGCTCGTTCGAAGAAGGCGTAGGCAAGCAATACAAGCTGACCGTGCACCAGATTATCGGCGAGCACGAACGCTATCAGGTGCACCTGCGCTTGAGTGATGGCATGCCGCTGACGATCGATTTCCGCCCGATGCGCACCGTGCCGATGTCGCCCTGGTTCGGCGCCCTCATGGCGGCGCAGCTCGCAGTGTTTGCCTTGTGCTGCTGGCTCGCAGTGCGCCTGGCAACGCGCCCGCTCGCGCAGCTTGCCTCGGCCGCGGACGCGCTTGGTCCCGATATGCAGGGCGCCCACCTGCCCGAAAACGGGCCATCAGAAGTGGCACGTGCTGCGCGCGCGTTCAACGCCATGCAGCAGCGCATCGCCGGCTATATGGCGGAGCGCATCCAGATCCTCGCCTCGATCTCGCACGACCTGCAGACGCCGATCACGCGCATGCGCTTGCGCGTCGACATGATGGATGACGAAGCGCAGCAGTCGAAGCTGCGGCAGGATTTGCAGGCCATGGAGCAGCTGGTGAAAGAAGGCGTAGCGTATGCGCGCACCCTGCACGGCACTTCCGAAGCGGCCACGCGCATTGATCCGGACGCACTGCTCGACAGCATGGTGCACGACTACACCGACGCCGGGCAGGACGTCACCCTGCATGGCGCGGTTGGCCACGCGATGGAACTGCGCCCGCAGGCGCTGCGCCGCGTGCTGGGCAACCTGATCGACAATGCGCTCAAGTTCGGCGGCAGCGCCGAGGTGCACGTTGAGCGGGCGGACGGCGCGGGGCCTGATCGCGGCGGCATCGTGGTCAAGGTGCTCGATCGTGGCCCCGGCATCCCGGCCGAATCGCTGCAGGCGGTCTTTGAGCCTTTCGTGCGGCTGGAATCCTCACGCAGCCGCGAGACCGGCGGCACCGGTTTGGGCCTGGCGATTGCGCGCCAGCTGGCAACTGCGATGGGCGGCAGCCTGACGCTGCACCAGCGCGAAGGCGGCGGCCTGGAAGCGCGGCTGGCGCTGCCCGGCTAAGCCTAGATCATCGCGCAGTCGAAACCTTCCAGCACGTTGACGATATTGGTACCCAGCTCGCGCAGCGGCGTGCCGCCTTCGAGCTGGAAGGTGGTGGGAAAGCCAAGCCAGGCAAGGCGCTCGCCAAGACGCAGGAAGTCGGCCGGCGCCAGTCCAAAGCCGCCATGCTGTTCGCCATGGAAGATATTGCCGCCAAGTGCCACGACCAGCGCCTCCGGCCGGTACATGGACAAGCGCACGCAAGCCGTTTCCAGCGCAGCAAACCAGGCCTGGGCATTGGCGCCCGCCACCAGCGGCAAGTTGACGTTGTAGCCAAGGCCTGCGCCGGCGCCGGTTTCATCGGCATGGCCGCAAAAGAAAGGGAAAGCGTGGCGCGGGTCGGCATGGATCGACAGGCAAAGCACGTCGGCCCGTTCGTAGAAAATCCCTTGCGCGCCATTGCCATGCTGGTAGTCGAGGTCGAGGATCGCAACCCTGGACATCCCGTCATCCAGCAGGTGCTGGGCGGCCAGGGCCGCATTATTCAGGTAGCAGTATCCGCCGCAGAAATCGGCACCTGCATGATGGCCTTGCGGCTGCGTCAGCACAAAGCTGGCGCGCTCCCCGACGCGTAGAGCATGTGCCGCATTGACCGCGCAGTCCGCGCCGCCTTTGGCTGCGCTCCAGGTGCCGGCGCTGATGCCCGTTACGGTATCCATTGAATACAGGCCAAGCCGGGCCAGGAAATCTTCCGGCTCGATATCGATGCGCATGGTGCGTACCGCCAGCTGCCTTGGGGCGACGACCGGCCAGCCAGCGAACTCTTTCCGCGCCTGCGCTTCGCTCCACGCGTTGCGCAGGAACGCCAGGTAGCGCGGGCTGTGCGTGCGCTCGAGTGCCGTCAACGGCACGCTCTGTGGGGTAACGATCTGGCCCAAACCGCGCCGGCCCAATTCGGCCTGCACGGCTTTCACCCGATGGTCGCTGCCGCCGGGCTGCTGCGCGTGCTGTTCGTTAAAGAAGGTGAGCAAGGATCAGGTGCAGTGGTTCGGGCACAAGTTGCTGGCGCGGTAGGCCTTGACGTAATCGTCGAAACTGCCGGTCTGGGTGCGCTCCAGCTCTTCCTGTTCAGCGATGGAGACGCGTGCCATTTCATCGAAACGCGCCACGTCTTCCGCACTCGGCGGATGGCTGCGGAAATATGCTGCATGCTTCTCGCTCTGGTGCAGGCCGAAAGCCATGAACGACTTGCCGTTCTCGCGCAGCGCCTGCAGCACGCGGGCCGACGGTGTCAGTTCCGGATCGTGCAGCTTGGCCACCTGCGCCTCCAGCGCAGCCATGTGTTCGCGGCCGCCGTGTTCACGGTCCAGCAGTTCCGCGACCGGCTTGAAGCGCTCCATCAGTTCCAGGCCCCATTGCTTGAGCGTGATTTCCGCGCCATCGCGGGTCAAGGTCAGGCCCGGACGGCGGCCTTCCTTCACCGTGCGCGCGAAATTACGCGCCAGCAGTTCGCCATGCTCCGGCGTGATCAGCGGGCTTTCTTCCAGCGCGGTGAACAGCAGGAACACGTCGAGGAAGCGGCCTGTTTGCACATTGATGCCGACCGGCTCGAACGGATCCACGTCCATGCAGCGCACTTCGATGTACTGCACGCCGCGGTTGCACAGCGCCTGGATCGGGCGCTCGCCGGTATTGATCACGCGTTTCGGACGGATGGTCGAGTAGTACTCGTTTTCGATCTGGATCACATTGGTCGACAGCTGGACCCACTCGCCATTCACCTTGGTGCCGATCTTCGCATACGGCTCGTAAGGCTGGTTGACCGCCTTGGTCAGCGTGGCCACATAGGAATCCAGGCTGTTCTCGTGCGGATGCAGGCCGGACTGCGCCTCGTTCTGGTAACCCAGGTCGCTCATGCGCAGGCTGGTCGCATACGGCAGGTAGAGCGTATCGCCGGACAGTTTTTCCAGCTTGTGCGGGCGGCCGCGCAGGAAGCCCTCGGCCAGCGCCGGCGAAGCGCCGAACAGGTACATCAGGAGCCAGCTGTAGCGGCGGAAATTGCGGATGGTCGCCAGGTAGGCTTCCGACTGGTAGGCCTTCGGCGTGACGTTGGTCGCGCCCTCGTTTTCAGCCAGGATGCGCCACAGGCGCTCGTCCAGCGAATAGTTGTAATGGATGCCGGCGATGCATTGCATTGCCTTGCCATAGCGCAGGGCCAGGCCGCGGCGGTACACGTGCTTCAGCATGCCCAGGTTCGATTTGCCGTACCACGCGATCTCGATGTCTTCCTCGGCCGGCAGCTCGCAAGGCATGGACTGGCTCCAGATCAGCTCATCGCCCAGTTTGGTGTAGCTGAAACGATGGATCGCATCCAGCCGCTCCAGCGTGGTCGCGATGTCGTGCTCCGCCGGGGTGATGAATTCCAGCAGCGTTTCCGCGTAGTCGGTGGTGATGTGCGGGTGCGTCAGGGCCGAGCCCAGGGGCAGGGGATGAGGCGTACGCGCCAGGTGGCCATCCGCTTGTACACGCAAGGTTTCTCGCTCGATGCCGCGCAGGCCGCCACCCAGCACCGCACGGTGCTGATCGTCGGCCAACAGGGCCAGGCGGCGAGTCAATAGATTGGACAATTTGCTTCCTTTCCGATGCAGCAAATCAAATTGGTGCGAGATTAACCGAAAACCGAAAAGCGCGTACGATGACCGCCAAAAACGGCCCGGAAGCCGCATGTTGCCGTATTTTACCCGGCCCGACGACGGCCGCCGCTGACCCGTTCGATGCCGGCCAGGTCTTGCCAGCTTTGCACATCAGTGTAACCGGATGACAACAGCAGCGCGCGCACCGCGGCCGACTGGTCATAGCCATGTTCCATCAGCAGCCAGCTGCCCGGCGCAAGCTTGGCGGGAGCGCCGGCAATGATGGTGCGCAGGGCGCTCAGGCCATCCGCGAAATCGGTCAGCGCACCGCTAGGCTCGAACCGCAAGTCGCCTTCCGACAGGTGGCGGTCGCCATCCGCGATATAAGGCGGGTTGGAGACAATCAGGTCGAACTGCTCGCCCTCCACCGCGCCGTACCAGTCGCTGTGCAGGAAGCGCACGTTGGCGTTGTTACGCTGCGCATTGCGGCTGGCCACAGCCAGCGCCTCCTGGCTCACGTCCAGCGCCGTCACGCTGGCATCCGGCCGGCTGTGGGCAATGGCCACGGCAATAGCGCCGCTGCCGGTGCCCATGTCCAGCACTTTGCCTCGCGGCGGCAGGCGCACCAATGCCAGTTCCACCAGCAGTTCCGTATCGGGACGGGGAATGAGTACCGCCGGCGTGGTTTCAAAATCGAGGCCGAAGAATTCGCGCTGGCCGACGATATACGCCACCGGCTCGCCATCATGTCGACGCTGCAGCAGGGCCGCCACACGCGCCGCCTCCTCCGCGTCCAATACGCGTTCGGTTTGCGTAATCAATGCCGTGCGGCTGATGCCCAGCGCATGGCAAATAAGGATGCGCTGGTCGACCGGATCGAGCAGAGGCTTGCGCTGCAAAGCGCCAAGCGTGATGCCGGCCGTGACCTGGTTTTTCATGCACGTTTGCGCAGCACCAGCCACGCGGTGACGATGGCCAGGATGCCGAACCAGATGCAAGACCACATCGGAATCACCAGGCCCAGCACTTTTTCATTCGCGTCCTGGCACAAGCCTTCCGCGTAGAACAGCCAAGGCAGGTATTCCGATGTCGGGATCTTGTTCAGCATCGTCTCCATCGGATCGATACCGCAGGACAGGCCAGGGTGGGCGAGCACCCACAACTGCTTGATCGCCACGCCCATGCCGCCCAGCGCAGCCAGCAAGCCAACACCAGCCGCGATCTTCGGCCTGGAACTAAAGGCCCCGATCAAGGCCGCAAAGCCGATCGCGATGAACAGGTAGCGCTGGATCACGCACAGCGGGCAAGGCATCAGGTACATCACATGCTGCAGATACATTGCCGCGCCGATCATGCCAAAGCTCACAAAGGCGATCGCCAGCAGTACGTTACGGTTGCTCATCGTCATCAAGTTGTCAGGGTTAAAAATCCGCCCAATTCTCGCACAAAGCGTAAATTAAATGGGGACGTACCCCATTTATCTAGAACCAGAAAAAAAATGGGGTACGTCCCCATTTAATTCGTCCCCATTTAATTAGTCGCCGAGGGCGGCCAGTTGCTCGGCCTGGTGCTCGGTGGTCAGGGCGGTGGTCAGTTCGTTGAGGTCGCCGTCCATGATCATGTCCAGCTTGTACAGCGTGAGATTGATGCGGTGGTCGGTCATGCGCCCTTGCGGGAAGTTGTAGGTGCGGATGCGCTCGCTGCGGTCGCCGGAGCCGATCAGGCTCTTGCGGGTCGCCGCTTCCTTCGATTGCTGTTCGCGCAGCTGCACGTCCTTGATGCGCGCCGCCAGCACTTTCATCGCGGAGGCCTTGTTCTTGTGCTGCGAGCGGTCGTCCTGGCATTCCACCACGATGCCCGAGGGCAGGTGGGTAATGCGCACAGCCGAATCGGTCTTGTTGATGTGCTGCCCGCCGGCGCCGGAGGCGCGGAAGGTGTCGATGCGCAGGTCGGCCGGGTTGATGTGGACATCTTCCACCTCATCGGCCTCCGGCATCACGGCTACGGTGCAGGCCGAGGTGTGGATGCGGCCCTGGGTTTCGGTCGCCGGCACGCGCTGCACGCGGTGTCCGCCCGATTCGAACTTCAGCTTGGAGTAGGCGCCATTGCCGATGATGCGTGCAATCACCTCGCGGTAGCCACCCAGGTCGCTTTCCGATGCCGATACGATTTCCACTTGCCAGCGGTTGCGCTCCGCATAGCGCGTGTACATGCGCAGCAGGTCACCGGCAAACAGGGCCGATTCATCGCCGCCAGTACCGGCGCGGATTTCGAGGAAGATGTTGCGCTCGTCGTTTTCATCCTTCGGCAGCAGCATCTTCTGCAAATCCAGTTCCAGCCCGCCCAGGCGCGCCTTGCCGTTTTCGATTTCTTCCTGCGCGAATTCCTTCATGTCCGGATCGGACAGCATGGCTTGCGCTTCATCGATATCGGACAGCACCTGCTGGTAATCCTTATACAGCGCGACCAGCGGCTGCAGTTCGCTGTGCTCGCGCGTCATCTTGCGGTAGCTGTCCATATTCGACGTGGCGCCTTCGGACATCAGCAGTTCATCCAGTTCGACAAGGCGGTTTGCCAATTGGTCCAGCTTGGCCAGCATTGATGGTTTCATACGTTCCTGAATTCGAGGGGGTAACACGGATAGCCGCAGCAAGCGGCAGGAGGGAGCTGGCGCCGCTAACGGCGGCCGCGGAACAATTGTGGCAGCAGTTCGGCCAGTTGGGCGCGCTCGTCGCCCTGAGCCCGGTGCAGCGCTTGCTGCGGGCCGTGCATGAATTTGGCGGTCAGGCCTTTGGACAGCGCTTCCAGCACCGCGTCGACCGATTCACCCTTGGCCAGCAGCTTGCGTGCGCGTTCCAGTTCCAGCAGGCGAATCGTTTCGCCATTTTCCTGCAGGCCCTGGATCACCGGCACCACGGCGCGGTCGTCGATCCAGTGCATGAAGGACTGCACGCGGGTCTCGATAATCGCTTCGGCCTGCGCCACGGCAGCCTGGCGATTCTCCATGCCGGTCTGCACCACTTTGCCCAGGTCGTCCACGGTGTAGAGGAAGACGTCGTTCAGGCGGCCCACTTCCGGCTCGATATCGCGCGGCACGGCCAGGTCGACCATGAACATCGGTTTGTGGCGGCGGGCCTTGACGGCGCGTTCCACCATGCCCAGCCCGATCAGCGGCAGCGAAGAGGCGGTGCAGGAAATGACGATATCGTATTGCTGCAGCTGGTTGCCCAGTTCGGCCAGGCGCATGGCCTTGCCGTTGAAGCGATGCGCCAGCGCTTCGCCGCGTTCCATGGTGCGGTTGGCTACGGTGATCGATTTCGGGTTCTGCGCCGCAAAGTGCGTGGCGCACAGCTCGATCATTTCGCCGGCGCCGATGAACAGCACGTGCTGCTCGGAGATTTTGTCGAAAATGCGCTGCGACAGGCGCACTGCCGCTGCGGCCATCGACACGCTGTGCGCGCCAATCTCGGTCGTGCTGCGCACTTCCTTGGCAACCGAGAAGCTGCGCTGGAACAGCTGGTGCAGGTAGGTGCCCAAACCGCCCGCTTCATCGGCGGTACGGATCGCATCCTTGATCTGGCCCAGGATCTGGGTCTCGCCCAGCACCATCGAATCCAGGCCGGAAGCGACGCGGAAGGTATGGCGCACGGCATCGTGCTGCGGCAGCATGTACAGGTGCGGGCGCAGCTCGGAGTAATTCAGTTTGTGGAAGTCGGCCAGGAATTGCGCGCCCGCGTCGAGCGGGTTGGCGGCATTGCTGGCCGCGTACAGCTCGGTGCGATTGCAGGTGGACAGGATGGCTGCCTCGTCGCCGCCTTTCGAATCCGCGCAGGCAAACCAGTTGCGCGCTGCCGCGACTGCCGTCCCCAGCTGCTCAGGCGCGAACGCCAGCCGTTCGCGCAGCGCGACGGGTGCAGTGGTGTGGTTGAGGCCGACGGCGAGAAGTTGCATCTTGGTCCAGACGGAAGATTCCAGACGCCATTATACCTTGAGCCGGTTTCGCTCTCAGGAGCCCAGCTTTTCCAACCGGTAGCCGTAGCTGTACACCGGCACCAGGCGGAAGCCGTTTTCTGGTTTCAACTGCAATTTATTGCGGACACGGGAAACGTGGGTGTCCATCGTGCGTGACGGAACTTCGGTCTCGCGAATCCACACCGCTTCGTGGATGTAGGCGCGCGAAAGCGGCCGGCCAATGTTGCGGAAAAACAGCAGCGCCAGGTAAAACTCTTTGTGGGTGACGTCCAGTACTTGCCCATCCATCAACAAGCGGCCAGGACGGGTTTCGAAGACGTATTGGCCAAATTGCAATTGTTCGGCACCGTTCTGGCTTGGGTAAGCAAGGCGCAACTGGGCCTGGACGCGCGCCACCAGTTCGGCACGGCGCAGCGGCTTGACCAGGAAGTCTTCGGCGCCAACCGTCAGGCCGGCCACGATATCGTCTTCGCCGGAACTGGTGGTCAGGAACATCACGGGGCCGTTTTCAGGCAGTTTTTCGCGGGCCTTGCGAACCACCTCGGCAGGATCCATATCGGTAACCTGCCAGTCGAGAATCAGCATGTCGACGCTGTCCTTGCGCATATTGGCCAGCAAGTCCTTGGCCGTCTGGTAGCCATGGCAGGCATGACCAGCGGAAGTCAGGACCTGGCAGATCAGGTCCGCCTGGCTTCGGTCAGCATCAAGGACAACGATTCTCATGGTTCTTTACAGCAAATTGTTAAGAAGCAGTCACACGAATATAACAGAGATTTACAAGAAATAGTTACCAATTTGATCAAATATTGCTATATGGCACTACTCTGTTGGGTGCCGTGCGAGGCCGCCCCTCCATCACACGGTACACTGCTTGGGCGGCTAGCACAATGGAGAACGTGCTATTTTGCAAGTCGATCGGGGAGTGAAGCATGAAAAATGACTGGACTGTATTGCCCTCGACTGAGGCGGATATTGATGCGGTGCGTGAGCGCTGCCGGCGCCTGGTGCGGCGCCGGGCGGCGGTTTCCGCTGGTGTTGCGGCGGTGCCGATCCCGGGCATCGACGTGGTGTCCGACCTGCGCCTGTTCACCCAGTTGATCGATGATGTGAACCATGAATTCGGCCTGTCTGCGGACCAGATTGACCGCATGCAGCCGAAGTTGAAGCTGATTGCTTATGAGGCTGTCATCAGCCTGGGCGGGATGCTGGTGGGGAAAGTCGTGACGCGCGAGCTGGTGGCGGCGGTCTTGAAACGTAGCGCAGGCAAGCTTGCAGCGAAGCAGGCTGGCAAAATGGTACCCATTGCTGGTCAAATTGCGTCGGCTACTATTGGTTTCTTTGCCTTCCGGCAGATTGGATACCAGCACGTTGAGGCTTGCGCCAAGGTGGCGCGGCAAGTGCTGGCGGGCGCAGGAAACCGGTAACCCGGTGTCTGACCCGCAGGGTCAGACACGCGCATACACGGCTGCCGCAGGCCAAGTGTCTGACCCTGCGGGTCAGACACTGGTTTGCCGGTTTCAGGCGTCCGGCAGAACGACGTTAACGTCGAGAACCTCGAGATTCCCCTGGCGGTCCAGCGAAATCTTGATATCGTCCGCCGACACCTTGGTGTACTTGGAAATCACATCAACCAGCTCTTTGTGCAGCGCCGGCATGAAATCCGGCCCGGCGCGGCCATTGCGCTCGCGGGCAATGATGATCTGCAAGCGCTCCTTTGCCGCGACCGCCGTCTTGGGCTTGTTCTGGAACAGGAAAGAAAGCAGGGCCATTATTTAGCTCCAAAGATTCGCTTCAGGAAACCTGGCTTTTCATAGTCGGTAAACTTCAGCTCAACTTCTTCGCCCAGGAAGCGCGCCACCACGTCGGTGTAGGCTTCGGCCACATCGGTTCCCTTGAAGTGGATTGCCGGGTTACCCTGGTTGGAAGCATGCAGCACTTGCTCCGACTCAGGGATGATGCCGATCAAAGGAATGCGCAGGATCTCCTGCACGTCTTCGAACGACAGCATTTCGCCCGCTTCTACGCGCTTCGGCGAGTAACGGGTGATCAGCAGGTGTTCCTTGACCGGTTCGCCGCCGGACAGGGCGCGGCGCGACTTGGCCTGGATGATGCCCAGGATGCGGTCGGAGTCACGCACCGACGACACTTCCGGATTGGTCACGATCAGGGCTTCGTCGGCGAAGGTCAGGGCCATCAGGGCGCCGTGTTCGATACCGGCCGGCGAGTCGCAGACGATGAACTCGAAGTCCATCTTGATCAGCTCGGCCAGCACGGCTTCCACGCCGTCTTCCGTCAGGGCATCCTTGTCGCGCGTCTGGGAGGCCGGCAGGATGTACAGGTTCTCGCAGTGCTTGTCCTTGATCAGGGCCTGGTTCAGGGTTGCTTCTTTGTGCACCACGTTGATCAGGTCATAGACAACGCGTCGTTCGCAACCCATGATCAGGTCCAGGTTGCGCAGGCCGACGTCAAAATCGATGACGACGGTTTTGTGGCCGCGCATGGCGAGGCCGGTGGAGAAGCTGGCGCTGGAAGTCGTTTTGCCGACACCGCCCTTGCCGGACGTAACTACAATAATTCGTGCCACAAAGAATCCTTTACTGAACTGTTATTTTGCGGAATTGACAGATTGTATATCCAGACTCTCGCCGTTCAGCCGGATTTGTACTGGCTTACGTGCGTTTTCGGTCGGGAAACCATCTTCAAAAGTACGATAAACACCTGCGATCGAGACCAGTTCCGGGCTCATCGACAGAGCGAAAATGCGTGCCGTAGCGTCGCCGGAAGCGCCCGCCAGGGCACGGCCATTCAAAGTGTTGTAAACGTGAATACTGCCATCCGCGATGATCTCGGCGCCGTTGTTGACGACGGCCATCACGATCAGGTCGCCGCCGCGCGCGTAAATGCGCTGGCCGGCCCGGACCGGAGTGTCAATGATCATGGTACCGCTGAAAGCTGGTGCCGCCGGCGCAGGAGCCGGGGCCGGCGCAGGGGCCGGAGCTGGCGCTGGCTTCGGGGCAGCGACTGGCGGTTCCTCCCGCTTGCCGCTGTCCAGTTGCAGGCCGTGTTGCTGGATTTCTTCCACCATATCCGGCTTGGCGTTGCGCACGGCCACCGGGTTCAGGCGGTATTTTTTCAGGAGGGCGATGGTTGCCGCCCAGTCGATGCGTTCGCAGCCTGGCGCCAGGTCACCGACGTCGATGACGGCCAGGTCGCCTTCGAAGAAATCGGAAACGCCGCCAGTCATCTCATGCATGGCGGCGTCGAGGGCGACGAGATCGCTCGTGTACATGATGGCAGACACGGCGACAACGGTGGAAATCTTGATTTCGATAGGCTTCTGGAACGTGCTCTTAGGCATAACAATCGCAAAGTAACGGGCTGGGCCCAGGCTGGGTGCATTGTACTTTGCTTAAGCTTGCTTGGGGAGGGGAGCCCAGTGTTTATGCGGCTTTGCGGGCTGCCGGCGAATGGATTTGGAGCGGGGGCCTCCAGTTCGGCCAAATACCCAATCTAATTTGTTTATTGGAAATACAAATCAAAAGCTGTTAGGCCTGGCCACCACTAACGGTTAATATTTGTTAATTCAACAAGGAAAGGTTAACCATGGATAACCGCGCGCGCTTTGCGGCGCTGGCTGAAAGTCTTGCCGGAGAACCAGGGGTCGACTTTGGACAAGGCGCCAGAAAAGGCTTCGGCTCCTCGGCATTGAAGGTCAATGGAAAGATCTTTGCCATGGTGTCGTCGGGTGACGAGTTTGTCGTGAAGCTGCCGCGCACGCGGGTCGAAGAGCTCGAGGCTTCCGGTATCGGCCACAAGTTCGATCCAGGGCATGGGCGTTTGATGAAGGAGTGGCTGGCGGTCCGCGCGAACGCGGCCAGCCGCTGGCCCGATCTGGCGCGTGAGGCACTGCAATTCGTGGGCGGTGCCAAGTAGTGCCCGAGATCGAACTGCTTCAGCTCACACGCGAAGAATTGCTTGGCTTGGCGAGAAAGGCGCCTGCCGACTATTTCGCAGGCGCGCCGGAAGGCGCGCTTCCACCGCCGCACGTTGCCGACCGCGCATTGAAGCAACTGGAGGCCGGCGTGCCCGCTTTTTGGTGCGCTCCGTTCCTGATCATCGCCCGGCCCGAGGGCACCATCCTTGGGGGATGCACCTTCAAAGGCATGCCATCCAATGGCGACGTTGAAATAGCGTATGGGGTTGCCAAGTCGATGCGAGGGCGCGGCATTGCAAGCGCTGCCGTGGCCCAGCTTGTGAAGTTGGCGGCAGCGGATCGCTCAGTGCAGCAGGTCGTCGCGAAGATCCTTCCGTCAAACACCAGCTCGTCGAAAGTCGTAGCGGGCGTGGGCTTCATGGCGCGCGGGACTTTCATCGATACGGACGGGGAAACAGTTGTGCGCTGGATCTATTCTGTTTCCTAGTACAGTCCAAATAGCCGTCCGAACACGCCGGCCATCATTATTGTCAACCCAATCAGCCAGCGAGTGGTAATTGCGTGTTCCTGTCGATATCTTTTTGCATGCTAGCCACCTCTGCCTCTACCAGGAGATTTTGAGGATGGACAGTGATGCTTTAGGAAAGTTCCATCTCCGCGCGAAGTTTTTGAGCGGCCGTGACCATGTTCTGCAGGGCCGCGGCGGTTTCCGGCCAGGCGCGCGTTTTCAGGCCGCAGTCGGGATTGACCCAGAGCTGCGCAGGCGGCACTACCTTTGCGGCCTTGCGCAGCAGCGCGGCCATCTCATCGCTGCCAGGCACGCGCGGCGAATGGATGTCGTACACGCCGGGGCCGATCTCGTTCGGATAGCGGAAGCTGGCGAAGCCGCCCAGCAGCTCCATGGCGGAACGGCTTGACTCGATCGTGATCACGTCGGCATCCAGCGCGGCAATCGCAGGCAGGATGTCGTTGAACTCGGCATAGCACATGTGCGTGTGGATCTGCGTGCCGTCGCCTGCAACAGCGGCGCTGATGCGGAAGGCTTTGGTGGCCCACGCGAGATAGGCATCCCAGCGGCTGCGGCGCAGCGGCAGGCCTTCGCGCAGCGCAGGCTCGTCGATCTGGATGATGGCGATGCCGGCGTACTCCAGGTCATGCACCTCATCGCGGATGGCCGCGGCGATTTGCTGCGCCGTATCCGAGCGCGGCTGGTCGTCGCGCACAAAAGACCATTGCAGGATCGTGACCGGCCCGGTCAGCATGCCTTTCACCGGCTTGGCGGTCAGGCTCTGCGCATATGCGGCCCACTGCACCGTCATCGCTTGCGGGCGCTGAACGTCGCCGTAAATGATCGGCGGCTTCACGCAGCGCGAACCGTAGGATTGCACCCAGCCGTTGGCCGTGAACGCGAAACCATCCAGTTGCTCACCGAAATATTCAACCATGTCATTGCGTTCGGCTTCGCCGTGGACCAGAACGTCCAGGCCGAGCTCTTCTTGCTTGCGAATGGCGTGCGCAATTTCTTCGCGCATCGCCTGCTGGTAGTCGGGCGCCGCAAGTTCGCCGCGCTTGAAGGCTGCGCGGGCGGCGCGAATCTGCGGGGTTTGCGGGAACGAGCCGATGGTCGTGGTCGGGAACGCAGGCAGTGCCAGGCGCTCGCGCTGCAACTGCTGGCGTTGTGCGAATGGCGAGTTGCGGCGCGAGCTCGCCGAGTCAGCGGTGAATCCTGCGATCCGTGCAGCGACTTCCGCCTTGTGCACCCGGTCACTGGAGCGGCGGCTGGCAAGCGCCGCGCGGGACTCGGCAAAGCCTCGTGCGACTTGTCCGGAAACGCGTTCATCTGCAGACAGCGCGGCTTTGAGCAATGCGAGTTCGGCGAGCTTCTCCTCGGCAAAAGCGAGCCAGGGCCGCACGTCGGCATCGAGCGAAGGCTCTGCAGCAAGGCTGTAAGGCACATGCAACAGGGAGCAGGAGGTGGAAAGCCAGACCGGCCCACTGCGTTTGCCAATTGCCGGCAACAGCGTCGCGAGCGCCGCGTCCATATCGGTGCGCCATATGTTGCGGCCATCGATGATGCCGATCGACAGCACTTTATGCGCTGGCAGCCAGTCGGCCACGCTGGTCAGTTCACTGGCTGCGCGCACAGCATCCACGTGCAGCCCGGCGACTGGCAGGCGGCAGGCCAGGCTGACGTTCTCTTCCAACGGCGAGAAGTAAGTGGCGACCATCAGTTGCGCGCCGGCCTGGTTGAGCAGCCAGTATGCCGGTTCAAAGGCGTTGCGCCAGGCATTAGGCAGGTCCAAGCCAAGGATAGGCTCATCCAGCTGCACCCATTCCGCACCTGCGGCGCGCAACTGCATCAGGAGGCGGCTGTATTGCGGCAGCAGGCGGTCGAGCAGGTCGAGCCGGCTGAAGCCAGCCTCAGCATCGCGCTCCTTGCCAAGCCAAAGGAAAGTCAATGGGCCAAGCAGCACCGCTTTGACCGGGTGCCCGGCCGCGCGCGCTTCGGCGATTTCATCCAGCAAGCGCTGGCTGTGCAGTTCAAACTCGGTGGACTTGCTGAATTCCGGCACCAGGTAGTGGTAGTTGGTGTCAAACCACTTGGTCATTTCCAGCGCCGCACCATTGTGGCCACAGCCGCACGCTTCGTGTGCACTGTCGCCGCGCGCCATGGCGAAGTAGCGCGCCAGTGGGGACTCGCTGTCCGTGAAGCCAAAGCGTCCCGGTTCGCAGCCGAACAGCTGGATGTGGTTCGCCACATGGTCGTAAAGGGCGAAATCGCCGACCGTCACGAAATCCAGTCCTTGCTGGCGTTGGGTCGCCCAATGCCGGGCACGGAGATTGCTGGCTGTTTCTTGCAGCGCCGCTTCGGAGAGTTCGCCGCGCCAGAATCGCTCCAAAGCGAACTTCAGTTCGCGCGCAGCGCCGATGCGTGGAAAGCCAGGGATATGGGTTTGTACGAGTTTCATTTTTGTCATGCTTAAGAAATATTGGTGAAGTACAGTTTGCGGCATGACGGCATATAATAAAAACGAAACTTTTTATGCATTAACTTGAAAACTTTTCATACATGCTCGAGATTCGTCACTTGCGCACGCTGTCTGCGCTTCGCTCCTCCGGTAGCCTGGTCAAGGCGGCCCAACTGCTGAACCTGACGCAGTCGGCTTTGTCGCATCAAATCAAGTTACTGGAAGATCGCTACGGTACCCCGCTGTTTGAGCGTAAATCGATACCAATTGGCTTCACAGCAACCGGCGAACGCCTGTTGAAACTGGCCGATACCCTGCTGCCGGAAGTAGAGCGGGCCGAGCGCGATGTGCTGCGCCTGTCGCAAGGCGATACCGGCCAACTGCGCGTGGCGCTCGAATGCCATACCTGCTTCGACTGGCTGATGCCGGTGATGGATGCCTTCCGCACGCGCTGGCCTGAAGTGGAAATCGATCTGGTCTCCGGCTTCCACAGCGAACCGGCCGACCTGCTGCGCAGCGGCGCCGCCGACCTCGTGATCGGCTCGGACTACAGCGCCGAATATTCGACTTTCCCGCTGTTCCGCTTCGAAATCCTGACCGTGATGGCGCAAAAGCACCGCCTGGCAGGGCAACGCCGGCTGTCTGCGCAGGACTTTGAAGGAGAGACTCTGATCACCTACCCGGTGCCGGAAACACGTATCGACCTGATCCGCGAAGTGCTGCGCCCGGCCGGCATCGAGTTCCAGCGCCGCACGGCAGAACTCACGGTCGCGATACTGCAACTGGTTGCAAGCCGGCGCGGTGTCGCGGCATTGCCGAACTGGGCCATCAAGAATTATGTCGACTACGACTACGTCATCGCCCGCCCGATCGGCGAGACCGGCTTGTGGAGCGACTTGTTTGTTTCGGTGCCGCCAGCCTTGCAACACAAAGCCTACGTGGCCGACTTCGTCAACGTGATACGCGAGCAATGCGCCGCCACCTTGGACGGTATCAAGTTATTGTCGTGACATCGTCTATGGTTTTATGCAAAATGAAAGCAGCCTTGATGTTTATCAAACGTTTGTCAGGAATCGCGCACTAACATGAGAAGTCTTGCGGTATCTCAGCCACCGATCAACTGAAGGAGCATGGGCATGTACGCGTTCAACGATGAATTTTCCCGCGCCGCGCAAGCGGCTTTCGACGCGCAACTCGCCAGCTTCGCCAGCATTTGTGACTGGCATCGCGATACCGCGCTGGCCTCTCTTGCCGCCATGACCGCAGCCTCGAACGAATTCCTGGCCATCCAGCGTCCACAAGACCTGCTGCAAATGGCAACCGACCAGGGCAGGCAAGCTATTGACCGCGCGCAAGCATATGGACGAGAGGCAACAGAAGTAGCTTTGAATAAGCCACTGTTCCGGTAGGCCATAGCTGGCCGCACGCCTGGCACTTAGCTAGAATGCATTGAATGATTTTCATACCACTCCCGGAGAAGCAGAATGGATGATGTAGTAATTGTTGCAGCAGGCCGTACCGCCGTAGGCAAGTTCGGCGGTTCCCTGGCCAAGACCCCGGCAGCAGAGCTGGGCGCCCATGTCATCAAGGGCCTGCTGGCCCAGACCGGCATCGACCCTAACCTGGTCAGCGAAGTGATCATGGGCCAGGTACTGACCGCAGGCGTCGGCCAGAACCCGGCACGCCAGGCCGTTATCAAGTCCGGCCTGCCAAGCGCCATTCCGGGCTACACCATCAACAAGGTCTGCGGCAGCGGCCTGAAAGCCACCCACCTGGCAGCGCAAGCGATCAAGTGCGGCGACGCCAACATCATCATCGCCGGCGGCCAGGAAAACATGAGCGCTTCGCCGCACGTGCTGAACGGCTCGCGCGACGGCTTCCGCATGGGCGATGCCAAGATGGTCGACACCATGATCGTGGACGGCCTGTGGGACGTGTACAACCAGTACCACATGGGCATCACCGCCGAGAACGTCGCGAAGAAATACGATATCTCGCGCAGCCAGCAGGATGAATTTGCGCTGCAGTCGCAACTGAAAGCGGAAGCCGCGCAAAAAGCCGGCAAGTTCAAGGACGAAATCCTGCCGCTGGAAATCGTGCAGAAGAAGGGCAGCATCTTCTTCGACCAGGATGAATACGTGAAGCCAGGCTCGACCCTGGAAGCGCTGTCCGGCCTGCGCCCAGCGTTCGACAAGGCCGGTACCGTCACCGCCGGTAATGCCTCCGGCATCAACGACGGCGCGGCCGCTGTGATCATGATGTCCGCCAAGCAGGCCAAGGAATTGGGCCTGAAACCGCTGGCCCGCATCAAGGCGTATGCCTCGTCCGGCCTGGATCCAGCTTACATGGGCATGGGCCCGGTACCGGCATCGCAGCTGTGCCTGAAGAAGGCAGGCTGGTCGCCGCAAGACCTGGACCTGATGGAAATCAATGAAGCGTTCGCCGCGCAAGCCTGCGCTGTGAACAAGGAAATGGGCTGGGACACCAGCAAGATCAACGTCAACGGCGGCGCGATTGCGATCGGCCACCCGATCGGCGCGTCCGGCGCCCGCATCCTGGTGACCCTGCTGCATGAAATGGTTCGCCGTGACGCCAAGAAGGGCCTGGCCTCGCTGTGCATCGGCGGCGGCATGGGCGTAGCACTTGCAGTTGAGAGGGAATGAGCTTTCGTTAAATAAATAGGGGAACATTAAATGGCACGAGTTGCATTAGTAACGGGCGGCATGGGTGGTCTGGGCGAAGCGATCTGCATCAAGATGGTCGCACTGGGCTACAAAGTGGTAACCACGTATTCCCCGAGCAATAAGACGCATGAGTCGTGGCTGGCCACGATGAAGGACCAGGGCTACAACTTCACTGCCTATCCTTGCGATGTGTCGGACTACGATTCGGCGCAAACCTGTATCGCGGCCGTCGAGCGCGATATCGGCCCGGTTGACGTGCTGGTGAACAACGCTGGTATTACTCGTGACATGACCTTCAAGAAGATGGACAAGGTCAATTGGGATGCCGTGATGAAGACCAACCTGGACTCCGTGTTCAATATGACCAAGCCGGTAGCGGATGGCATGGTGGACCGTGGCTGGGGACGCATCATCAACATCTCCTCGGTGAACGGCCAGAAGGGTGCTTTCGGCCAGACCAACTACTCGGCCGCCAAGGCCGGCGTACACGGCTTCACCAAGGCGCTGGCGCTGGAAGTGGCGCGCAAGGGCGTGACCGTCAACACCATTTCGCCAGGCTATATCGGCACCAAGATGGTGATGGAGATCCCGAAAGACGTGCTGGATTCGAAGATCATCCCTCAAATCCCGATGGCCCGTTTGGGCAAGCCGGAAGAAGTGGCAGGCCTGGTGGCTTACCTGGCTTCCGACGAAGCGGCGTTCCTGACCGGTGCTAACATCGCCATTAACGGCGGCCAGCACATGTCCTGATCGCAGTAAAGAGCAACGCAACAACCAAACGCCGTCCGGCCCTCGCGCCGGCCGGCGTTTGTTCTTTTGGAGGCGCCATGAAGAAAATGCTGCCCTTGCTGCTGCTGGCCGCCTGCAGCCGCGACATCCCTCAGGACAAGCTGCTCGACATCATGAACCAGCGCGCGCCGCTGGTGGCGCATATTGGCCACGTCACCAAGGTAGACGTGCTGAGCACGGCCAAGGCCAGTGCAAATGGCCGCAGTTGCGAAGTCCGCCTGATGCACGTTTTCGGCAAGAAGGGTTCGACCTATGTCAGCTTCCTGCGACGGGAAGACGCGGGCGGCATCGAATCCGCCCTGACCTGGGCCGATGACCGCCAGGCTGCCAGCGGCAAGATGGGTGAAATGCTTTCGGCGCATTGCAACAAGTGATTGACGCCTGCCGCCAAGCTCACATATCGTTCTTTCTCAACAATAATTCACTGGGGAGATCACGATGCACATGGTGGGCATGAATATTTTCGCTGTGCTGCTGGCGGCGGTGTCGAGCTTCATGCTGGGCGGCTTGTGGTATTCGCCGGCCCTGTTCGGCAAGATGTGGAATGACGAGAACGGCGGCGTCAAGCCCGACGGCCATCCAGCCCGGGTGTTTGGCGTGGCCTTCATCTTCTCCCTGCTGGCAGCCTTCGCCTTTGCACGCTGGGTCGGCCCTGCGCCGACCATGGACTATGCGATCAAGCATGCCTTGCTGGCAGGTTTCGGCATGGTGGCGGCCTGCTTCGGCATCAACTACCAGTTCGCCCAGCGCAGCCTCAAGCTGCTGCTGATTGATGGCGGATACCACACCGCGCAATTCCTGGTCTTCGGCCTGATACTTGCGCTCTGGCACTGATGACCAGGCTTTATGAATGGCGACCGATCCCGCACCATCTGGATATCGTTTGTCCCAGGTGCCAGCATCGCGCGGAGTTTGAGTTTGCCGAAGTCGTTCGCATCAAGCTCAAAGCGGATATCGATTTTTTCCAGAAGAGCAGCTTGTTCGACTACCAGCAGTTCAAGGATTCATGTGGTCACTTGTGGCATGCGGCAGTCTATTTCCAGGGACTTCATGGGCGGCCCCGGCAGGCAATTCACGAGCTGCCCGAAGGTTATGACGCAGGGGATTGGGACCACTCGAGGTATCTCGAAAATCGCAAAGGCTGGCCAGTTGGCTCAATTCGATGCAGCTCTTGCCAAACGCGCGCCAGGCATGTGCTGCGTTGGCCGGACGAGGCCTATTTTTCGATCGCGTATCGCAATCACGTGCTCTGGGCATTTCATCGTGAATCCGCAGTCGACTTGATGCAGTACTTGCAGTCCAAGGAACGAAACCGGTCGCGCTATCGCTGGGGCTCTTTCCTGCTTTACGTGCCGACCGTATTCAAAGCAGGCAAGGCCAGGGAGTCAGTTGTAAAGCAATTGGGGAAACTGCTGTTCAGCAATCAATGAAAAAACATCTATTCTGGCTCGCGCCCCTGTTGCTGGCGGCCGCTAATGCGCCAGCTTGCAGTGTTCCCGTCTATACACTTGATCAGCAAGTTGAAAAAGCGGAAGAAATTTTCATAGCGACTCTTGTTGAAGCTAAGTATGTGCCAGGCGGTGGTCGTGACGAACTGCCGCGGGTAGAAGGCCGTTTTCAGATCAAAAAAGTTCTGAAAGGTGGAGTGCAGCCCAAGGAATTGACGCTCACGACTGGCTTAGGGCGTAGCGATTGCGGCATTGGTATGATGGTGTCGTGGAAGTACATCATATTCAAGGGTCGAAAAGAAACCGGTATAGGCGATCCAAGCGGTACACATCTTATTGAGGATTTCCAGGAGGACGAACTGGCTGAAGAAATTCAGTCAGTAGTGCGCCGGCAGAAAAGCCGGGTAAAGCGGAAATAGCTGAGCTTCGCTTCGATGGAGCGCTAACATGTCGATTTCGCTGCTAGCCGCTCGTCGTCATTCTCGAGAGGGCACTAACGGTGCTCTGGTTGAATCTACATTCACCGGGAGATCACGATGACACACACCATTACCGCATTCGAACGCTCGCCCGACGGCGGCATGGGCCTGGCGCGCGATACGCGCGTTCGCTGGGCGTTTGAAGAAGTAGGGCAGCCGTATGAGGTAAGGCCGGTTTCGTTCGCTGCGATGAAGCAGCCGGCTCACCTGGCGCTGCATCCGTTCGGGCAGATTCCAACCTATGAGGACGGCGATCTGGTTCTGTTCGAGTCCGGCGCGATCATCTTCCATATCGCTTCGCGCTATCCGGGCCTGTTGCCGGAAGACTCCAATGCCCGGGCCCGTGCGATCACCTGGATGTTTGCGGCGCTTAACACCGTTGAGCCGCCGATCCTGGAAATCGTCATCGCCAAGTTCCAGGAAGGGGACAAGCCCTGGAGCAAGGAGCGTCTGCCGCTGATCGCGGACCGCATCCGCCAGCGCCTGGGGCAACTCTCCGCGCGCCTGGGGGAGGCGGAATGGCTGGACGGCGAGTTCAGTGCCGGCGACCTGGTAATGATTTCGGTGCTGCTCCGGACGAGGCCATCGGGTATCCTGAATGAGTTTCCGCGCCTTGCAGCCTATGTCGCCCGGGGTGAGGCGCGGCCGGCATACAAGCGTGCCTTTGCGGCACAATTAGCGTTTAATACTGCCGAGCCAGCGGCTGGCTGACGGTGCTATGCTGTAAAACACAGATTGGATCACTTATGTACGCGCTGCCCGAACTCGACGAACAAATCCTGCAGCCAGGCGTCAAAGGCCTGCCGATTGTGGAGCCGCTGCGCCAGCACATGATCGGCGCCCAGCACTGGAACGTGCTGGCGGCAGATACGAGCTTGCCGGTGGCGGTGCTCAAGGCCTCGGCCTTGCAGCATAACCTGGCGTGGATGCGCAGCTTCTGCGAGCGTCATGGCGTCCTGCTGGCGCCGCACGGCAAGACCACCATGAGCCCACAGCTGTTCGCGGCGCAGATCGAGAACGGCGCTTGGGGCATTACGCTGGCGACTATCCCGCAGGTGCAGGTCGCGGCGCGCTTTGGCGTGCGGCGTGTGATCCTGGCCAATGAGCTGGTGGCGCCTGCCGATATCCGCGCAGTGCTGCACTTGATGCAGGAGGACCATAGCTTCGATTTCTTTGCGCTGGTTGATTCGCTGCAGGGCGTCGAACGGTTGTCGCGCGCCGTGCAGGCCTTCGGCCTCACGCGGCCCTTGCCGCTGCTGGTGGAACTGGGCATGAAGGGCAAGCGCGCCGGCTGCCGCGAGGCCGGTGAAGTCATGTCCGTGGCACGCTCCGTTGCCGCTGCACCGGGCTTGCAGCTCGCCGGCATTGAAGGCTATGAAGGACTGGTTGTGACCGACAACCGTGAGGCGGACGTGCAAACCGTCAACGGCTTCCTGCAGCGCATGGCGGAAATGCTGCAGGCCGCTGCAGCGGAAGGCTTGTTCGGCGGCGAGCATGTGATCATCTCCGCCGGAGGCTCCGCCTACTTCGACCGTGTGGCGCGTGAATTTGCCGGGCTGGCGGTGCAAGGCAGGAAGGTGCTGCCGATCCTGCGCAGCGGATGCTACCTGACCAATGACCATGGCTACTACGGCGGCTTGACCAGCGAGCTGGCAAGCCGCGAGGGCAAGGCGGCCGGGGAGGGCTTGCGCCCGGCGCTGGAAGTCTGGACCACCGTGCTGTCGCGCCCCGAACCGAACCTGGCGATCCTGGCATTGGGCAAGCGCGACGCCTCGCACGATCTGGGACTGCCCCGTGCGATCGCCGCGCACCGGCCTGGCGAGGGCGAACTGGTGCTGCCCGAAGGCGCGGTAATCGACAAAATGAACGACCAGCACGCCTACCTGCGCTGGCCGGAAGGCGTCGAAGCCGGCCTGCAAGTGGGGGACCTGGTCGGCTGCGGCATCTCCCACCCCTGCACCACCTTCGACAAATGGCCGGTGATGCTGCTTGTGGATGACACGTACAACGTGCTCCAGGCGATCAATACCTTCTTCTGAGCGGTTACAATCTTGGCTTCACGCATAGAGGATAGCCATGCCCGACGCCTTGCCACACCTGTTCCCGCCAATCCAGCCCCGCAATAGCGGCATGCTGGCTGTCGATGACATCCATACAATTTATTGGGAAGAGGTGGGCAACCCGAACGGCATCCCGGTCGTCTTCTTCCATGGCGGCCCGGGCGCAGGCATGTCGCCGCAGCACCGCCGCTTCTTCAACCCGGACCACTACCGCGTCATCCTGTTCGACCAGCGCGGCGCCGGCAAATCGACCCCGCTGGGCGAGGTGCGCAACAACACCACCCAGCTCCTGATCGAGGACATCGAGCGCCTGCGCGCCCTGTTCGGCATCGAAAAATGGCTGGTCTTCGGCGGTTCCTGGGGCTCTACCCTGGCGCTGGCTTACGGCCAGGCCCACCCGGAACGCTGCCTCGGTTTCGTCCTGCGCGGCATCTTCCTCTGCACCCAGAAGGAGATCGACTGGTTCCTGCAAGGTTCCGAATGGTTCCACCCCGATGTCTACGACGAATTCGTCGCCCCGATACCGCCGGAAGAACGCGGCGATCTGCTGCAAGCCTACGTCAAGCGCATCATGGACCCGAATCCGGACGTGCACTGGCCCGCCGTGCGCTCCTGGAGCAAGTTCGAAGGCCGCCGCGTCTTCCTGCTGCCGCAGCCGGACGAACCGCCGTCGGACACCTTGGACCTGGGCGTCGGCCGCATGGAATCGCACTACATGGCCAACCTGGGCTTCTTCAGCGATGGCCAGCTCCTGTCCAATGTTTCGCGCATCGCCCACTTGCCGGCCGTGATTGTGCAAGGCCGCTATGACGTGATCTGCCCGCCGGTTTCGGCCTGGCGCTTGCAGCAAGCCTGGGGCGCCAATGCTGTGATGAAGATGATTCCAGACGCCGGCCACGGCGCCATGGAGCAGGGCATCAGCCGCGCCCTCGTCAACGCTACCGAACAATTCCGTCAGCAAGGACGCTTCGCTTAATGAATATCCAACTCGGCGACATTGCCCACATCATCCAGCTTGCGATTGCCCCGGTCTTCATGCTGTCCACCGTCTGCACCAACCTGCTGGTGCTGCTGAACCGCCTGGCGCGCATAATCGACCGCTCGCGTGTGCTGGAAGAGCGGCTGGACGTGGCCTATAACGACACCTATATCAACGAGCTGGACATCTTGTACCGCCGTTCGCACCTGATCAACGTCGCCATCGCCCTGTGCACGGCCTGCGGCCTGTTCGTCTGCCTGGTCGTGGCCTTGCTGTTCGTCGGCGACGCCACCAACGTACCGCTGGACAAATACATCGCCGGCCTGTTCATCGCTGCGATGATCTGCCTGATCGGCAACTTCGGCTACCTGCTGCGCGAGATCTTCATCGCCTCGACGTTTATGCGTGCCCACCGCCATGTGCGGCACATTGAAAGAAACCAGAACTAAGAATCATCATGCACGATTACAAACGTCCACCTACGCTGCACCGCTACGGCCCGCGCAGCGAACTCGAACAAGCCCTGAAGGACGGCCAGTTCGTGCTGCGCCCTGTGGGCAGCTTCCTGACCCTGAGCTTCTCGCAAGCCTGGAGCCGCGACCTGTTCGAGCACTTCGGCGCCGACAGCTGCCTGGTAATCCACAACACAGAGGAATTCGGTGAACGCATCCACCGCGCCGTACAGCGCACCCTGCCGAATTGGGCCGGCATCGATGGCGCCGTCGAATACGGCGGCCGCGCCGCGCTGGGCGCCGCGTTTACCAAAACGCGTGAAGATGCGATCGAGAAAGAATGGCAATTCGCCTGGCGCTCGATGCAGACGGCATCCACCATGAATCCAGTGGTGATCCGTATCGGCAGTCTTGAGAATTTTGCGGAAGTGCGCGACCGCGACCACTACACCGCTTAAGGAACGCTGGGCACTCCGCCCAGGCCGCGCGCCAGTTCGGACTGTTTCGGCAGCGCCGGCTGGCGCTCAAGGTGGGCCAGCACTGCATTCATCATGCGCTCGATATCGCCACGGATGATGTTGGTGCCCAGCAGGCCAGGCACGTAGAAGTTCGGCATCAGGCGTCCGCTGTAGACCACGCGGGTGCCGCCCGTTTCCGGAATGGGAATCAATTCCCAGCGCGCCTCGTAATGTTTCATGTCCCCCGAAACCAGGGCGATGTCGATCGACGACATCGGCTGTTCCGTTGCACGCACGACAAGATGGATGGAGCGCGACATGAACAGGAAGCGGGCCGTGCCAAATTGCTCAATGATGACTTCATTGCCATTACGGGAAAGCACCCGGCACGACGCCATGTCGGGCACGAATTCTTCCATGCGGTCGTAGGTGGTGAGGGTGCGCCAGACTGTTGGCAGGGATGCATGAACGGTGCCGCTGGCGTTGACTTCATAGAGCTGCTGCGAATCTGCCTTCACCCGATTGACGGACACTTCCAGCTTTGGAACTTCCAAACGGGCCGCCTGTCCCGCGCCGAAGGCGGGCGCGGTAAAACCGAGGAACAGTACTAATAACAGTCGCTTCATGCTACCAGCGTAAGGTAACTGGTGGCAGAATACAAGCGCCGCGCGCTTCCATCGTTAGTCAGCGCACAGAACTCCCGCCTTCCCCTATGACCACGAATTTCCCTCATCTTCTTTCCCCCCTCGACCTGGGTTTCACCACCTTGCGCAACCGCGTCATCATGGGCTCCATGCACACGGGACTGGAAGACCGCTTCTTCAATTATGACAAGCTGGCGGCCTTCTACCGTGAGCGCGCCAAGGGCGGAGTGGGCATGATCGTCACCGGCGGCATCTCGCCAAACCGCCAGGGCTGGCTGCTGCCCTTTGGCGGCACCATGAACTTCATCGGCGACGTCTTCAACCACCGCAAGCTGACCCGTGCCGTGCACGAGGAAGGTGGCAAGATCCTGATGCAGATCCTGCATGCAGGCCGCTATGGCTACCAGCCTTTTGCCGTCTCGGCCTCCGACAAGAAATCGCCGATCTCGCCCTTCAAGCCGAAGGCGCTGACGGAAGGCGGCATCGAAGCGACCATCAAGGCCTACGTGCGCGCCGCCAGGCTGGCGCAGAAGGCCGGTTATGACGGCGTTGAAGTGATGGGCAGCGAAGGCTACCTGCTGAACCAGTTCCTGTGCGCCCGCACCAACCTGCGCACCGACCGCTGGGGCGGCAGCATCGAGAACCGCATGCGCCTGCCGGTGGAAATTGTGCGCCGCATGCGCGAGGCAGTCGGCCGCGATTTCATCATCATGTACCGCCATTCCCTGCTGGACCTGGTGGACGGCGGCAATACCTGGGAAGAGGTGGTGACTGTTGCCAAGGCCCTGCAGCATGCCGGCGCCACCATTCTCAACACCGGCATCGGCTGGCATGAAGCCCGCGTGCCGACCATCGTCACTTCGGTGCCGCGCGCCGCCTTTGCCGAAGTGGCGGGGCGCCTGCGCAAGGAAGTGACCATCCCGGTGGTGGCATCGAACCGCATCAATATGCCGGCGGAGGCGGAGGACATCATCCGCCGCGGCGATGCCGACATGGTGTCGATGGCGCGCCCCTTCCTCGCTGACGCCGAGTTCGTCAAAAAAGCGGCCGACGGCCGCGCCGATGAGATCAATACTTGCATCGGATGCAACCAGGCCTGCCTTGACCACACTTTCCAGAACAAGCGCGCCAGCTGCCTGGTGAACCCGCGCGCCTGCCATGAGACGGAGCTGGTGTACAAGCCGGCTGCGGTACGCCGCAAGGTTGCGGTGGTGGGCGCCGGTCCTGCCGGCTTGTCGGCAGCGACGGTGGCGGCGGAATGCGGCCACGACGTCACGCTGTTCGATTCGAGTGACCGCATTGGCGGCCAGTTCAATATTGCCAGGCAGATTCCGGGCAAGGAAGAATTCAATGAAACCCTGCGCTACTTCGGCCGCAAGATCGAACTGACTGGCGTCAGGCTGCAGCTCAATCATCGCGTCACGCGCGAAGAACTGCTGGCGGGCGGCTATGACGATGTGATCGTCGCCACCGGCATCCGCGTGCGCAAGCCGAAGATCGAAGGCATCGACCACCCGAAAGTGCTGTCCTACCTCGATGTACTGCGCGACAAGAAGCCGGTCGGCAAGCGCGTGGCCATCATCGGCGCCGGCGGCATCGGCTTCGACGTCGGCGAATACCTGCTGCACAACCCCGAGCATTCCCTGCCGTTAGCGAAAGAGCACTGGACGGCAGAGTGGGGCGTCGACCTGCACGCCAAGACCGGCGGCGGCCTGGTGCCGGCCAAGGCGGCGGAACCGGTGCGCCAGCTCTACCTGCTGCAGCGCAAGACCAGCAAGCTGGGGGCCGGCCTCGGCAAGACTTCGGGCTGGGTGCACCGCGCGGTATTGGCACGCAATGGCGTGGTGATGATTCCCGGCGTGCAGTACAAGCTGATCGACGATCATGGCCTGCACATCAAGGTTGGTGAAGAAGAACGCCTGCTGGCCGTGGATAACGTGGTGATCTGCGCCGGCCAGGAAAGCCTGACCGAGCTGATGCCGCCGGAAGGCGAAGCCGCCGCAGCGGGCGCCCCGCGCTTCCATAAAATCGGCGGCGCCGCCCTGGCAGCCGAACTCGACGCCAAGCGCGCCATCAAGGAAGGCGCCGAGCTGGCAGCGCGCCTGTAAGCGCGCTAGGCGTGCGCGTTGTGTGCTTTGCCGATTTCGCCGGCGACGTGCGCCGCCATTGACCTGGCCAGTTCGTGCTCGCCGATGAAGACGGCACCGGCGCGCTCGCTGCGCAGCAAGGTGGCCTCTTCCTCGTTATGCGTGCGTACGGCGATCTTGATATCCGGATTCAGCGCGCGCGCCGTTTCGATCATGGCGCGCACGTGGAAGGTATCGGGCGTCGCCACCACCAGCATGCGCGCCTTGTGGATATGCGCCTGGATCAGCACCGACGGCTCACCGGCATTGCCCGCCACGGCGGCGATGCCCTGCTGGCGCAGCTGGTCGACCAGTTCGCGGTTCTGTTCCGCCACCACGACATTGATTCCCTGTACTGCCAGCGCCTCCGCAATATTGCGCCCCACGCGGCCATAACCCACCAGTACCACCTGGCCCTCCAGCTTGGACTGCGCGGTCGTCATCGGCAGCTCCGCCAGCGGATCGGCGCTGCGGGCATATTGCGCTGCCAGCGTCTTGTTCTTGCCCATCAAGCGTTCCAGCGGAGCGGCCAGCAGGAACATCAACGGGTTGAGCGCGATGGACAGGATGGCGCCCGCGAGGATCAGGCTCTGGCCCTCATGGGGCAACAGGCCCAGGGAGATGCCCAGCGCCGCCAGGATGAAGGAGAACTCGCCAATCTGTGCCAGGCTGGCCGACACCATCAGCGCCGTGCTGGCAGGGTAGCGCAACAGCACCACCAGCGCGAAGGCTGCAATCGATTTGCCGAACAGGATAATGGCCACCACCGCCAGCACGCGCAACGGCTGCTCGAGCAGGATAGCCGGCTCGAACAGCATGCCGACTGAAACGAAGAACAGCACCGCGAATGCATCGCGCAGCGGCAGCGATTCGTGGGCCGCGCGGTGGCTCAGCTCCGACTCGCGCAGCACCATTCCGGCGAAGAACGCGCCCAGTGCGAAAGAGATGCCGAACAACACGGTCGCGGCATACGCAATACCGACGGCGGCGGCGATCACGCACAGCGTGAACAGCTCGCGCGAATTGGTGCGCGCCACCTGCCACAGGATCCAGGGGAACAGCTTGCGGCCGACCAGCAGCATGAAGCCGACGAACAGCGCCACCAGGCCCAGCGTGATGGCCAGTGCCTTGAGGATGCCGCCTTCGGCCGCTGCGCCGTGGCCGTGGGCGCCGGCAGCGTCGCCCGCATTGCCGCCCAGGGCGCCCGCCAATGCCGGCAGCAGGACCAGCACGAGAACCGTCACCAGGTCTTCGACCACCAGCCAGCCGACGGCGATGCGGCCATTGAAGGAATCCAGCGTGCCGCGCTCCTCCAGCGCCCGCAGCAGCACCACCGTGCTGGCTACCGATAGCGCCAGGCCGAAGACCAGGCCGCCGCCCAGGCTCCAGCCCCACCAATGCGCCAGCGCCATGCCCATGCCGGTTGCGGCCGCGATCTGCAGGATGGCGCCGGGCAAGGCCACCTTGCGTACCTCCC
>JBCNOP010000041.1:0-29558 GCA_039593775.1 Pseudoduganella sp. | reverse complement strand
ACCGATGACTTTGCGTCCCACCGTTTCCAGTGGTTTGCCCTTTTCAGATCTTGCTGTACGGAACTATAGTCAGCTAATTGCCGTGTGGCAAGCGGATTTTTAAATCTTTTTTTGAATGTCGTAATTAGGTCTGGAATTAAAGAAACATTAGTTAATTCAATGGCTTGGAATATTGCGCGCCATTATCTGTAATTGCGTTGACTCAATAATGCCATTAGGTTAAACGCGCGGCAGTGGCACGGTGAATTAATGGGGCATTTGAATAATCGACGTGCTTTTAGCCGTATCGAGTAGGAGAGTGGCGGAATCTGCCCCGAGCAGCTGGTCGGCACGGCGAAACGGACGCGTAAAGGGAAATATAATTGACAGCAGTGCACGACGGGAAACGTACGATCGTTCGATTGTTGGGGTATAGTAACTGCTCAGCACCACCATCACACTAAGAAAGAAGAGACAATCCATGAGCGCAGATTACGCAGTCCACGGTTCAATCGCTGTCATTTCTCTGAATAATCCCCCAGTCAACGGCCTTGGCCTCGCGACGCGCACTGCCGCGATCGAGGGCATACGCCGGGCGCAGGAGGACGATGCGGTCAGGGCCATTGTGCTGACCGGTGCCGGCAAGGCATTTTCTGGTGGCGCCGATATCAAGGAATTCAATTCTCCCAAAGCGCTGACCGAGCCGACTTTGCACAGCCTGATTCGGGCAGTAGAAGGCTGCAGCAAGCCGGTGGTAGCGGCGATCCACTCCGTTGCAATGGGGGGCGGACTGGAGCTGGCCCTCGGCTGCCATTACCGCGTTGCTTTGCCTGGCGCACAGATCGCGTTGCCGGAAGTGAAGCTGGGGCTGTTGCCGGGCGCCGGCGGCACGCAGCGCCTGCCACGCGTGCTTGGCCTGGAGATGGCGTTGAACATGATCGTGTCCGGCACTCCCGTGCTGTCGGAAAAACTGGCTGGCACGGCGCTGTTCGACAAATTGCTGCCTGCCGGAGCTGACCTGCTGGCCGAAGCCAGGGCCTTTGCTGAGGGGATCGCCGACGTGCGTCCGCTGCCGAAAGTACGGGACCGCAAAGTCGACTATCCGAATCATGAAGCTTTCCTGCAGTTCAGCCGCGATACCGTCAAAGCGGCAGCCGGTCCGTTCCCGGCGCCCCTTGAGTGCCTGGAAACCGTGGCAGCATCGGTCACCATGGAATTCGAAGCGGGCCTGAAGTTCGAGCGCGAGCGCTTCCTGCACCTGATGCAGACCACTGAATGCAAATCGCTGCGGCATGCATTTATTTCGGAGCGGGCTGCGAGCAAGATTCCCGACGTGCCGCCCGATACCCCTGTGCGTGACATCCGCAAGGCGGCCGTGATCGGCGCCGGCACCATGGGCGGCGGCATTGCAATGAATTTCGCCAACGCCGGCATTCCGGTCGTGCTGCTGGAAACCCGCCAGGAAGCGCTGGACAAGGGTCTGGCAACCATCCGCAAGAATTATGAAAACACCCTGAAAAAGGGCAAGCTCACCCAGGATAAATTCGACCAGCGCGTGGCGCTGATCGGCGGTACGCTCGATTACGCGGCCATCGCGGATGCCGACATCGTGATTGAGGCGGTGTTCGAGGACATGGGCGTCAAGGAAACGGTATTCCGCAAACTGGACGAAGTGATGAAGCCAGGCGCGATCCTGGCTTCCAATACTTCCACGCTGGACCTGGACAAGATCGCTGCGTTTACCGGCCGTCCGCAAGATGTGGTCGGAACGCACTTCTTCAGCCCTGCCAACGTGATGAAATTGCTGGAAGTCGTACGCGGCAAGGCAACCGGCAAGGACGTGCTGGCCACCACAATGGCGCTGTCGAAGAAGCTGAAAAAGACTGGCGTGGTTTCCGGTGTCTGCGACGGCTTTATCGGTAATCGCATGATCGAACAGTACTTCCGCCAGGCGGGCTTCCTGCTGGAGGAGGGGGCTTTGCCAGAGCAGGTGGACAAGGCAATTGAGAAATTTGGCTTCCCGATGGGGCCATTCCGTATGAGCGACCTGGCCGGCAATGACATCGGCTGGTATATCCGCAAGCGCCGCTATATCGAGAAGCCGGAAGTCGTCTACTCGAAGACTGCTGACCTGTTGTGCGAGATGGGCCGCTTCGGCCAGAAGACCAGCGGCGGCTGGTACGACTACAAGGAAGGCGACCGCAAGGCGTACCCAAGCGCCGTTGTGAACGAGATGATCGTCAAGCACTCGGCCGACATTGGCGTCGAGCGCCGCCAGATTGCCGAGCAGGAAATCGTTGAACGGCTGATTTACGCGCTGGTCAATGAAGGCGCCTTGATCCTGGAAGAAGGCATTGCCTTGCGCGCCTCCGACATTGACATGGTGTACCTGACCGGCTATGGTTTCCCGCTGTATCGCGGCGGCCCGATGTTCTATGCCGACACGGTTGGCTTGGTCAATGTGCTCGGCACTATCGAGAAATTCGCCAAAGGCCGCCATGGTGAGGCGTGGAAGCCGGCGCCGTTGCTGGTCAAGCTGGCCGGCGAAGGGAAGGGCTTCAATAGTTGACTCAGATCTACAATTTTTTGCAAAAAAGATAAATACAATCGGTTAAAACATGCTAAGTTAGCAACTCTTTAACCGATTGGATTTTATGATGATCAAAGTCATTACTATCGCTGCGCTGTCGATCCTGTTTGTTGGCTGTGCCAATGTTCCGGAGGAAGCAGCAACCAGCGGCCAGAAGTACGCAGCCCAGGATGAAATGGTGGAGCAGACCGGCTCGCACCTGAAGCGCAAACGCCAGAGCGGGAATGTGGACGTGATCGATCGCGATGCGATTGAGCGCGCCGGCCGCCCGCACCAGGGCGTGGCGCCGGGGACCGGCAGGTAATCAGGCGATGCGTTTGCGCATGCGCGACAACGGTACCGAGACGTTGCCGGGCAGCGCAAGCGCGAAGTCTTCCACACGCTCAAAGCCGCAGGCTGCATAAAGCGGCACGCCGGGCATGGTGGCGGCAAGTTCCATGGCGAGGAAGCCCGCAGCGGCGGCCTCGCGTTCGCAGTGCTCCATCAGCATCCGGCCCAGGCCTTGCCGCGGTACGGCGGGATCGACAAAGAAGGCCCGGATGCGCGCGGGCTGGGATGCAGGATCGAGCAACGGGTCCGGCCCCGATTTGTGCTGGTCGCCGCCAAACAGCGTGGCGCGTTTGCTCCAGCCGCCACAGGCCCGCAGTTCGCCATCGCGTTCGATGACGAAGTAGGTTCCGTCGTTCACCAGTTGCGTATCGACGCCGAATACATGGCGCGTCACCGCTGCGGCCTGTTCATCCGTATAGAAACCCTTGCTGAGCTGGATACCCGAGCGTCGGATCAAGGCTTCCATGGCCGGGATATCGGCCGTTGTAGCTGCGCGCAATGTGGCTGGATTTGTCATGCGGAAATGCTATCATAGGGTGGCACCGAAGGAGAATCCATGCGCAAATTCGCTGCTGCAATCTTCGCCTTGCTCTGCTGCCTGCCGGCGGCTGCCCGCGACCTGCTGGTGATCGGTACCCATTTCGAACGTGTCTATGAGCGTGGCCAGGAAGGCGAGATTGTTGGCCTCGGGCCGGAAGTGGTACGCCTGGTTGCCCAGCGCCTTGGTCATCGGGCAATCTTTGAACTTTATCCGTGGGCGCGCGCCCAGGCGCTTATCGCGCAAGGCAAGGCCGATATCCTGGTGGGCCCCTACAAGACCTTCGAGCGCCAGCAGCTGATGTCGTTTTCAAAGCTGCCCTTTTACCAGGACCAGATGGTGTTTTATGTCCGCAAAGGCGAGATGGCGGATTGGAATGGCGATTACGCTTCCCTGTCGGAGCAGCGCATCGCCATTGTGAATGGCTGGTCTTACGGTGCCGGCTTCGACAAGGCGCGGCCGCAGCTAAGGCTCGATGTGGTGAACAGCGTCGATAGCGGGCTGAAAATGCTGGCCGCGCACCATGCGCAGATGTTTGCCAGTAACCGCCGTAACACCGAGCCGGTGCTGGGCCGCCTGGGACTGTCCGGCCAGCTGGCGATGCTGCCGCGCGTGATCGAAGTGCAGGACGGCTATTTTGCCTTTCCGAAGCGTCCCGCTGCCGACGCGCTGCGCAAGGAATTCGATGCGGAATTCCAGCGCCTGGTCGATAGCGGGGAGTTGAAACGCCTCGGCTTGCGGCATGAGGTGAACGTGCCTTAGCGGCGTTCCGGCGTGAGCACGGTTGGCAGGGCCTTCGGCAAGGTAGCAGGGTAGTCACGGCTGAAATGCAGGCCGCGGCTTTCGCGCCGCTGCAGCGCGCTGTTGACGATCAGCGAGGCGACTTCTACCAGATTGCGCAGCTCCAGCAAATCGCTGGTGATGCGGAAGTGGCGGTAATACTCGTCGATTTCTTCTTTCAGCAGGGCGATACGGTGCTGGGCGCGCTCCAGGCGCTTGGTGGTGCGCACGATGCCCACGTAGTTCCACATGAAGCGGCGCAGCTCGTCCCAGTTGTGGGAGATGACTACTTCCTCGTCCGCGTCAGTGACGCGGCTCTCATCCCAGTCCGGCAGGTATGGCGTGCTTTCCTTGTCCTTGGCCAGAATGTCCTGGGCGCAAGCTCGGCCAATGACTACGCATTCTAGCAGGGAATTGCTGGCCAGGCGGTTGGCGCCATGCAGGCCGGTACAGGCTGTTTCGCCCACGGCGTACAGGCCTGGCAGGTCGGTGCGGCCAAACAGGTCGGTCACCACCCCGCCACAAGTGTAGTGCGCAGCCGGCACGATTGGGATCGGCTGTTTGGTAATGTCGATGCCCAGTTCCAGGCAACGGGCGTAGATGGTAGGGAAGTGCTCGATCAGGAAGTCGGCCGGCTTGTGGCTGATGTCCAGGTGCACGTAATCCAGGCCGCGTTTCTTGATTTCGAAGTCGATGGCGCGCGCGACGACGTCGCGTGGCGCCAGCTCGGCACGCTCATCGTGGGCCAGCATGAAGCGCTGGCCGGCTGCGGCACCGGCTTCCGGTGGCAATTTGAGCAGGCCGCCTTCGCCGCGAATCGCTTCCGTGATCAGGAAGGACTTGGCGTAGGGGTGATACAGGCAGGTCGGGTGGAACTGGATGAACTCCATGTTCGACACGCGGCAGCCTGCGCGCCAGGCCATGGCGATGCCGTCGCCACTGGCGGTATCGGGATTGGTGGTGTAGAGGTAGACCTTGCCGGCGCCGCCGGTAGCCATCACCGTATGTTCGGCAGTGACAGTGTGAACCTGGCCAGTGGTCACGTCCTGCACGTACAGGCCGTGGCAGCGTGGCAGCGAATTTGCCGGGCGCGGGCCCAGCTTGTCCGTGGTGATCAGGTCAATCGCGCAATGCTGCTCGAACAGGCTGATGTTCGGATGGGCGCGCACTTTTTCTTCCAGCGTGACCTGTACCGCATGGCCGGTCGCATCGGCCGCATGGATGATGCGGCGCTGGCTATGGCCGCCTTCGCGGGTCAGGTGGAAACCAAGTTCTGCGCTCGCGTCGCGCGTGAAGGGAACGCCGAGGCCAATCAGCCATTCGATCGCTTCGCGTCCATGTTCGACGATGAAACGTGTGGCGCCCTCATCGCACAGGCCGCCGCCGGCCACCAGGGTATCGGCGATGTGCTGCTCATGGCTGTCGCCGGAATCGAGCACGGCGGCGATACCGCCCTGGGCCCAGTTGCTGGCGCCATCGAGCAGGGCGCGTTTGGAGATGATGGCTACTTTGCGGCTTTCCGCCAGGTGGAGTGCAACAGAGAGGCCGGCCAGGCCGCTGCCGACAATCACGACATCGAATTTCATGGTGTTTCGGGCTGATTTTTCGCGTAATAAGCAACAATATAAACTATTTGCCGTTGCGCTGCCTCAAAAGCCCCACTGGCAGCATGCTGCATCATGGGCCCATGACCGGGAAAAAACTGCTCGTGGTGGAGGACGACCTGGGCCTGCAAAAGCAGTTGCGCTGGGCCCTGGACGCGTATGAGGTAGTGTTTGCGGCGAACCGCGACGCTGCTCTCGGGCAGTTGCGCCGGCATCAGCCAGCCGTCGTGACGATGGATCTCGGCCTGCCACCTGAGCCCGACAGCGCAAGCGAAGGCTTGCTGTTGCTGCAGCAGATGCTGGCGATTGCGGCAGACACCAAGGTGATCGTCCTGTCCGGCAACCAGGACCGCGAAAACGTGCTGAAGGCGATGGCCCTCGGCGCGTACGACTTCCACCAGAAGCCATTGGATGGAGACATGCTGCGCCTGATGGCGGAGCGCGCATTTTTCCTGCACGGAGTGCAGCAGGAAAACCGGCGCATGCTGCAGACTAAGGCTGATTCACCGCTCGCAGGGCTGGTGACCCGCGATCCGGGCATGTTGCGTGTGTGCCGGAGCATAGAAAAAGTCGCGCCGAGCTCTGCCACCGTGATGCTGATGGGAGCCTCCGGCTGCGGCAAGGAAGTCCTGGCGCGTGGCCTGCATGAATTGAGCGCCCGGCACGACCGGCGCATGGTGGCAATCAATTGTGCGGCGATACCTGAACACCTGCTGGAAAGCGAACTGTTTGGCTACGAAAAAGGCGCTTTCACAGGCGCTGAACGGCAGACGCTGGGCAAGATCGAGTTGGCCGCCGGCGGAACTTTCTTCCTTGACGAAATCGGCGACATGGCCTTTCCCCTGCAGGCGAAGATGCTGCGTTTCCTGCAGGAGCGCGTGATTGAGCGGCTCGGCGGCCGCAGCGAAATCGCCGTCGACGTGCGCATTGTCTGCGCCACGCACCGCAACCTGAAGGCGATGGTTGATGAGGGGCGGTTCCGCGAAGACCTGTTCTACCGGCTCAGCGAAATCGTGCTGGTGGTGCCGCCGCTGCGTGAACGGATTGGCGATGCAGTGCTGCTGGCACAGCACTTCCGGCACCGCTTCCTGCAGGCGGAAGGCCGCCCGCCGCTGCCGTTCCATCCCGACGCACTGGCCGCCATCGAAGCGCATGGCTGGCCGGGCAATGTGCGCGAGATCGAGAACTGCATCAAGCGTGCCGTGATCATGAGCGAAGGGCCACACATCACGCTGGAAGACCTGGGCTTGCCGCCCGGTGCGCCCCAGGCCGAAAACATCGACTTGCGCGACGCGCGCAATGCTGCCGAATATCGCGTCATGGTCAAGGCGCTGGCCAGGACCGGCGGCAACATCGCACGCGCTTCCGAACTGCTTGGCGTGAGCCGTCCCACGCTGTACGACTTAATGAGCCACCACGGGATCAAGTGATTGGGACTCTCGCCACTCGTGCGCCGCCTTCAGCTGCTGCCGTAGGCCGGGGAGTGGGAATCCCAGCCCGTAGGCCTTGTGTGCAGCGTTCAGGGCCGCCGGCCATTCTTTCTGCCGTACTCGTGCCAGTCCCAGGTTGTACCAGGCAGCCGAATTGCCAGGCTGCTCTTTCAACGCTGCTTCCAGCTGCGCGATTGCATCGGTGTCGCGCCGCAGCGCGAGCAGGTAGGCGCCGAACAGTGCACGCGTTGAGCTATCGCTGGGGACGAATGCGATGGCGCGTTGAAAGTAGCACTCGACTGTAAGTCGCGCGCCGGGCACCTGGACTTTTTTTGCGCGCAATCCGAGCCGCGCCATGGCCGCCAGGGCACGGGGATGGTTGGGGAAGTGTTCCAGCGTGTAGCCGATATCGCCGCCCAACGTGCCCGTCATGCCGCGCTGCAGCGCTTCCACCGGCGGGCCGAAATGAAAGGATTCGACCACGGCCAAGCCTTTGGCATCTTCAGCGTTGTAATAGTCGCCGCCAGTGGCGCCCTTGCTGTAAGGCGGGCAGTCGGCGGCGAGGGCTGCGAGCAGGATCAGGTGCGCTGGCATTGGTGGTCTCCATGTTCAAACGGGCGCGCCGGATACCAATTGTGGTCCCGGCGTGCGTGGGTATAAGGTCATTACAGCAAAGCTTCGCGCGGTCTCTTTGCGCTAACGCAAGCGGTTTCTCCGTTGCCTTGAATAGACTTGGGCCACCAAGGAGGAATCATCATGCTGACTGTGCTGATGGCTACGTTCAATGGTGTGCGTACTTTGCCGCAGGTGCTTGATGCCTACACGCAGTTGCAACGCCCTGAGGAAGGATGGCGCCTGGTCGTCGTAGACAACGGCAGTGACGATGGCACGCGTGAGCTGCTGATGTCCTACACCAGCCGTTTGCCGCTGCACTATGCCTATGAACCGCGGCGCGGCAAGCACGTAGCGCTGAACCATGGCCTGGCACTGGCCATGAAGGGGCCTGAGACACGCCTGTTCATTTTCACCGTTGATGACGCCACGCCTGATCCTGACTGGCTGGTTCGCTATGCCAAGGCGGCAACCGAGCGGCAGGGCTTCGCGATCTTCGGCGGGAGCATTGTGCCAGACTGGAGCGAGACGCCGCCCAAATGGCTGTTACAACTGGTTCCATGCGGCCTGACGTATGGCTTGACGGATCCGATGCTGCCGGAAGGCCCGGTATATCCCGGGCTGGTCTGGGGCGCCAATATGGCGGTGCGCGGCGAAGTTTTCCGCCACGGCTACCGTTTCGACGAGACGATCGGGCCGGCGGCCGGTGAGCATGCAGTGGGCGGTGAAGTCAGTTTTACACGCTTGCTGGAGGGGGCCGGCTTTCAGTCCTGGTTCTGTCCGGCAGCCCGTGTCGCGCACCACATACGGCCGGCGCAACTGACGCCTGGCTGGGTTATGGCGCGTGCCCGCCGCTATGGTCGCGGCGCATGCCGGTTGGCCAGGCCAGGCCAGTCCCCTGAGCTACTCGGCACGCCGCGCTGGATGCTGCGCAAATACGCGGGAGAACTATGTGGCTTGGCCATTGCCATGCTGTTGCGCCAGCCTGAGCGGATCTTTCAGCGACGCTGGGAACTGGCTTATCTTGGCGGCTATATCTCGGAAGCGGCGGCCGCTATCAAGCGGCCGGCCAGCCGGCGCATCGTGCTCACCAGCTTTTCGGGCGAGCTTGGCGGATTGGAGCTTCGGATGCTTGAGGAGGCGCGAATTCTCAAGGGCGTCGGGTATGAATGCGTGCTAGCGGCGCCGCGTTTTGGAGGCGATCAACGCTGGCGCCAGTCTGCTCAGGACGAATGCGTCGAAATAGCCGACTTGAAGGTGCCGCCCGTGATTGAGCAACGGCCCTGGCGGCACCTGAACCGCTTGCGTGCGACGGTGTTCAGTGCTCCTGTCTTACGAAAGCTTCGGCCGGACCTGGTGCATGTGGTGTTCTGCTGGTCAAATTGCGGCGCCAGCGCAGTGTGGCTTGCACAGTGCTGCGGCATGCCGACAGTCATCAGCGTGCATAGCGCCATACCATGCGCTGAATTCAATGAATGGCAGCTTCGCCTGCTGCGGCGCGCCATGTCGGGGGTGAAAGGAGTGTACGCGGTGTCCAGCTCGGCGATGAACCATTTTCTGGGACTGTATCGCGAATGGTTGCCTGCCGACGTGCGCTTGGCGGTCATTCCTAACTGCGTCGACATGCGGCGATTCCGGGCCTCGTCGCTGCGCCGGGCCGCTGCGCGGCGCCAGTGGGGAATTGCCGACAATGAGGAGGTAATAGGCAGCGTCGGCCGCCTGGCGCCACATCAACGCCCGGACGAACTGCTGGCGATTTTTGCCCAACTGGCAAAAGCGCGGCCTCGACTAAAGCTCATGCTGGTAGGGGCTGGCCCGCTGGAATCGTCGCTACGGGAACAGGTGCGCCGCCAGCGACTGACGCGTCGCGTCATCTTTACGGGCTTCCAAGCCCGGGTCGAATCCCTCATCCCTGCCATGGATTTGCATCTGCTGGTGGGCCGGCGCGAGGGGGGCGGCATGGCAACGGTCGAGGCAATGGCATGCGGGGTGCCGGCATTGGCCACACGCGCACCGGGCAGCGAAGACATTCTCCAAGGCAGCGCTGGCGGCTTGCTGCTGGCTCCAGACGATATCGACAACGCCGTCAGTCTGATCGGTGCCTTGCTTGATGACCCGGGGCGCCGCGATGAGATGGGGCGACGGGGCAGGGCCGAGGTGGAGTCGCGTTTTTCGGTGCCAATGGTCAGCGCGCAAGTGCAAGCCTTTTACGACGGCTTAGCGTGACGTGCGGGTGACTTGCCTGGCAACGCTGCGTTCCTTTGATCCGGATCATGTGCGGCGGCGCTGTCCTGTATAGCATGTGGAATAGAGGCGGCTCTGCTGGCGGACGCAGCGGCGCAACGCGGCGCTTGACGGTGGCATTTGTTGGCGGGAGGGGCTATGCGCATCGGAATCTTGTCTTATCCTATGTTGTTCCAACGCGAAGGCGGCCTGCAAGTCCAGGTGCGGGAAACAGTTGCTGCGCTCAACCATCTGGATGCATCGATGTCAGCAGAACTGGTCGACCCGGCGCGCCGCAAGCTGACCGATTTCGACCTGATCCACGTCTTCTCGGCGTACAACGGTAATTTTCGCGTGGTCGAATCGGCGGTCGAACTGGGCCTTCCTGTCGTGCTTTCTCCTTTGGTATCGCCCAGCTGGAACCGTAATGCCGGCTTTCGCGCTCGCCTGGCGGACCGCCTGGCAGGACGCATCTGTTCCTACAATCTGCAGACCAGCTATGCCCAGACGAAGCGGGCACTGCAGCTGGCCGACCTTGTGATTGCGCTGGGCGAGGCGGAACGGGAAGCGATCGTGAACGGCTTCCTGACCGACCGCTCCAAGATCCGCGTGTTCCCGAATGGAATCGGGCGCCAGTTCTTTACCGCGAAAGGTGAATTGTTCCGCCACCGCACCGGCATTGTCGGCCGTTTTGTGCTGACGGTTGGAACGGTGTCGTCATATAAGAATCAGCTTGGCTTGGCACGGGCGTTGGAAGGCAGCGAGCTGCCGCTGGTCATGATCGGCCCAGTGGCCCGTGAAGAGCAAGACTACCTGCAAAGTGTGTTGAAATCGCCGTGGTCGCGCTGGCTCGGCGCGCTGGACCATGAAGATCCCTTGCTGGCAAGCGCCTATGCTGCCGCTTCGGTCGTGGCGTTGCCAAGCCAAGGGGAAGTATTCCCCTTGTCGGTGCTCGAAGCTTTGGCGGCAGGTACGCCGGTAGTCATGACGCAGGACAGCGCGCTGCAGCTCGAGGGGGCGGACGCCATATTGCGCAAAGTCGCCTGGAACGACCAGGCCGGCCAGAGGGAAGCGATTATCAGCCTGGCGTCCCGGCCTCCGGAACGCACCAGAGTTCAGTCGATGGTGGAGCAATTTACCTGGCAGCGCGTAGCCAGCCAGGTTGCCGCCTGCTACCGTGAATTGGTGCCGGCGAACGTCACCTGAAATTCACATCTGAGGCTTGAAGCGCAGCATCGCGGCGCCTTTTTCGCATGGCAGCGAAGTTATTTCAAGTTCCGGGAATTCGGCAGCCCAGCGTTGCAAGGCCGTCTGTTCACCAGGACGCTTGGCGTCGTCAAGGAAGATCGCTGCCCCGGGCGTAACACGTGGGAACAGGATAGGGCCGGCTGGGTAGCGCGCGGCGTCGCTTGTCGCCTGGGGTGGGCCATCAATCACGACCATGTCGATCGGCAGGCCAGGCGGCAGGCGGCTGTAGTCGTACCAGGGCTGCTCGCGGCCGCCGAATGTTTGCGCCAGGAGCGGCGCGTCAATCACGGTCGCCCAGTCAGCCAGGCCATGCAATTCGAGCTGGCGCCGGGTGTTTCGCGCATAGTCGGGATCGTGCTCCAGGCTGTATACCTTGCCGGCGCCGTTGATCTGCATGCAGCGCGCCAGTACCAGCGTTGAAGTTCCGCTACTGCATTCAACCACGCACTTGGGCTTTTGGTCGAGCGCATGGGCCGTCAGCTCTTGCAGGAAGTCCGGCGAGGCGGCCCAGCCACGCGTTACAGGCAGCGCGCGCCGCAGTCCGAGACTGACATACAGCCCTTGCAGTGCTTCGAGCTGGCGAAACAGTGCGGCATGCTCCTGTCGCGAATCATCTCTCATTGCATGCACCAGCAGGTGCATGTTCCGCACCTTATGCAAGATATAAGCGCACAACAGCAGCAATCCGATGGTCGCGGCAGCTATCATTCATAGTACCCATAGTATTGGGCGCCAGGGAAGGCGCGCGATTTATTGTACACGAGGTTTATATGCCGACAATGTTCTATTCGCTGCAGGGCAGCCTGGACTGCGGATTGGGTCGTGGTCTCGGCCTCGACCACCATGACTACCTGTCCCATTTGCGAAACCAGGACGCTTGCTTCCGTGGTCAACAGCAAGGGCGGCGAGTCGAACACGATGATGCGATCCGGATAGCGGCTGGCGAGTTCCTCCAGCAGCCGGCTCATATTGCGGCTGGCGAGCAATTCGGTAGCATGGCGGCAGGCCGGCCCGGCCGGCAGCAGGGTGAGCGAGGGGACGTTGGTGCGCAAAATAACGTCGGACAGTTCTACGCTTCCATCCAGGAGCACATTCATCAGGCCGCGCTCGGATTGCAGTCCCAGCACTTTAAGCACCGAAGGCCGGGCTACGTCGGCATCCACAAGCAAGGCCCGGGCGTCCTTTTCCATCGAAATGCTCATGGCCAGGTTAACGGCGCAATAAGTCTTTCCTTCTCCTGGCAAGGCGCTGGTAACGACTATCAAGTTTCCATGCGCGATTGCATTGGCGCCAGTGGCGCGCGCATCATTGAGCAGGTGTCGTTTGATGATACGGAAATCCTCAGCGACGGAGGTGCGCCCGCTCTCGTGGGTCACCATGCCTCTTTGGCATAGCCGGACCAGGTTGATGTCGGCATAGCCGAGCTCGGCCGGCGGTGCGACTTCCAGCAGATTTGGCGGCAGTTGCATGAGACCTCCATTTATTGGTAGAGCAGGGTGAAGGCCATCACCGTGCCATAGCCTAACAGCAGGCAGGCTGTGCCCGTGCCGAAGCCGAGGCGGTCGCGTGCGTGCCGGCGCTTCTCATCGTCCGTCCAGTTCATGCCTATGGTGCCAAGGACCCGCAAGCCGGTTGCCGCACGCAGCTCAGACGGATTCAGGAAGGTCGGCCGCAACTCCGAAAGGCCAAGTGCCGTCGCCGCGCCGCCGAGCAGCCCCGCGATGAGCACTGCGCTGTAATACAGAGCCCGGTTGGGGCCAATGGGGCGTAGCGGCATGGTCGGCGGATCGATGATCTTGAAACTCATCATTTCGGTGGTCGTAGTCAGTTCCCCTGACAGCTTGGCGGCTTCGCGGCGCGCAATGAGTTTCTCGTAGTTCTCTTTGTTGACCTGGTAGTCCCGCGTCAGCTGCCCTAGCTGGGATTCGAGTTCGGGAACCGCATTGCGCTGTTGCTGTAACTGCAATTGCCGCTGCTGCATGGCCTCGACCCGCGCCCGCAAGGCGGCGACGCGCGCCTCCGATTCAGCCAGGGCAACCTTCATTTGCTGGAACAAAGGGCTGTACTGGCGAGCGGCGTCGTTTGGGCCCGGTTGCTTCTGGCGCTCCTGCTGCCGTTTCTCTTCGAGCTGGGCTACCAGGCGCATGACCGCTGCGACGTCAGGATGCTGGTCGGTGTACTGCATACGCAGGCTATCCAGGTTTTTGTTCAAGGCGCTTATCCGGGCATCCAGGTCGGACACCTCACCGGGAGCACCGACCGCTGCAAGGAGCGGTTCGTCGCCGCCAAACTGCGCCTCGATTGCCTTGCGTGCTTGTTCCGCTTCCGCCAGTTCGAGCTGGGCACCGGCCAGCGCCTCGCTTGCGGTCAACAGCTTGCCGCCGTAATCCTGGCCTTCGCGCGGCAGCAAGTAATTGTGCTTCAGGCGAAATTCCTTGACGGCGTTCTCCGCCGACAGCAAGCGCTCCTCGTAATTCTTGATTTGGTCGTCGATGAATTGCACCGCCTTCTCTGAATCACCTTTCTTTCCCTTGAAGCTGCCTTCCACGAAGATTGAGAGCAGTGCCTGCACCACATCGCGTACCTGGCGCGGGTCCGAATGCGTGTAGTTGATCGTGTAGATGTCGTAGGTGCCGGTGCCGTTGATGTGGATGCGCTTCAGCATATCGTCGACCATCGCATCGTGGTCGCGTGCCGACACCGCGCGCACGTCGAGGTCGACCATGCGCAATACGCGATCGAGATTGGGGCGGCTCAACAAGGTGCGGCTCATGATCGCCACTTGCTGTTCGACGTTGGGCATGCTGGTCATGCCGACCATTAGCGGCTTGAGGATGCTTTGGGTGTCGACAAACACCCGTGCGGTGCTCTGGTACTCGTCTGGCAGGGAATAGACTTTGGCCCAGCCTGCCAGCACGACCAGCCAGGCGACGCTGAATCCTGCCCAGCGATGCTTCCAGATGCCTTTCAGGCTGGACAGCAACTGGCTGAAGAGATGCTCCATGCTGCGCTCCCTGGTGATACGCCTCGGTGCTCTGGATTATATGGGCGGGTTTGCAGCCTGGCTGGCGAACCCGCCCGAACTTTGAGGCCAGTCAAGAAGTGGTCATGATTTGCGGCGGCGCAGGGCCAGGGACATTCCCAGCATGCCTGCGGCCAGCACGGCCAACGAGTCCGGCTCGGGCAACTCCTGCTGCAATGCATTGGCCAGGGTGTTGTGCTGGATCGTGATCTGGTAGCTGGTGCCGGCTGTCAGCAATGGCGACACCTTGGTCAGCGGAACCCCGGGCGCGGTGGCAAAGGTGTAAGTCAGGAGGCCAGGACTGCCGTCGGTGCGGCTTCTTACGCTAAGCGCATTCAGGTCGCCCGGTGCATAGTCGAAAATCGTTCCCTGGGTAGTCAGGTCGACGATGTTGATGGACCACGACAAGCGTGCATTGGCGTTTGCATCGGGCGTTGAGCCGGGCGACACATATGCCTGGGTGAAGGCGGTGGCATCGAAGGAAACCGTCATGGTATCCGCGGCGCCCAGCGTGAACTGGAAGGTAGTCGAAGTCCCGACGTCGGAGTTGCCGGAGGCGATGGCATTCAGGGCGGTCGACGCATCGGCGCGCGTGCGGGCATGCGCCCCGGCTGCATTGCCATTGATCGTGATGGATGCCCCGGTCAGGTCCTGGTCGGCATAGCCGAAGGTCCCCGGTACGGGCGGCGGGCTGGCGAAATGGCTGAAGTCGTTGTCAAGCAAGCCCGGGCATGGGGCACCTTTGCATTGATGGTTGACATTGGGCGTCCCAAGCAGGATGGGGATCGACGAGGTGCCGTTGGCGAACATTCCGTTCAGTGCCGCCGTGGCATGGGCGTCATTGGTGCCCTGCAGGATCGTGAAATCGCCTGTGCTGTAGGCAGTGCCGTTGGAGTGGAGCAAGCGGAAATTGCTGATGTCGAGGATGGCCGAGGCGAAGGTCGATGCCTGCGCGGGGGCGCTGGCAACGCCGGCCGCCAACAGGACGGCAGTTGCCAGTAAGGATTTGCGGAAGTTAGTCATAGCGTGGATCTCCCGATTGGATTGCGGCGGGTTTGCCGGCAAAGTCGTATGAGCAGCATCCGTGCCATGCCCTTAGGCCCCGATGAGCGCCGCCGGTGAAAAGAAATCCGACGCGTGGGGAACCTTGCGCCAGGCCGAGCGTCCAAGCGCAATTCCGATAGGAGGGCGTACCGTGGACGACGACACCATTGTTTCCCTGTTGATTGACGAAAGCGCCAGCGGCCAGCAGCCGCTGCATCCGATCGACCAGCAGCTGTTCCATATCCGGCTGGCCAATTCGGCCGGCAAGCGCGAAGCGGCCAGCGTATTGCTGCAAAAGATGTATGGCTGGCGCGGCTATGAAGTGGAGCCGAACGCGCCGCACGAGCCCAACCGTATCACCCTGGCTGCCGACAGCCAGGGTGATACGGTTGCCACCATGTCGCTGTGCCTGGATGACCCTGAAATTGGCCTGCCGGCAGATGAAAACTTTGGCGACATCCTGGCAGCGCTGCGGGCTCAGGGAAGGCGTTTGTGCGAGCCGGCGCGGCTGGCCATCGACCGCAACGTCAACATGCGGGTCTTTGCCGCACTGATCCACATTTCCTATGTGTACGCCCACAACCTGCACGGGTGCACGGATTATGTGATCGAAGTCAATCCGCGCCATGTCCGGTTCTACAAACGCATGCTGGGCTTTCGCGATGCGGCGGCGGAACGGCATTGCAGCCGTGTCGGCGCCCCGGCCGTGCTGTTGCGGCTAGACCTGGCGCACATGGCGGAGCAGATCCGGCAGTATGGCGGGCGCATGGAATCGGAACCCAATGAGCGCTCTTTCTATCCCTTCTTTTTCTCGCCGCAGGATGAAGCCGGTATTACGGTGCGCCTGCGCGAGGGCAGGAACTGAGATGGCAAACCTCAACCTTGCGCTCCAGGCCTGGCGCATGCTGCTTGGGCCCGCTCGTGTCCTTACCGCGTCCAACGAGCTGGCGCCCTACATGGCCAGCACCTCGGCCAATCCGGTCGCGCCGCTCGCAGTGCTGCGCCCGCTTACCCATGAAGAAGTCGTAGCCCTCGTGCGGACTGCCGGCGAATTTGACGTTCCGCTCTATCCCTTGAGTACCGGGCGCAACTGGGGTTATGGCGACGCCAACCCCAGCAGCGCAGGCCAGGTCATCGTGGACCTGGGCGGGATGAACCGTATCCTCGAAACCAACGGCGATCTCGCCTATGCCGTGATCGAACCGGGCGTCACGCAAGCTCAACTGGCGCACCACCTGGCCGAACTGCAACTGCCCTTGTGGATGGATTGCACAGGAGCGGGGCCGGATACCAGCCTGGTCGGCAACATCCTGGAGCGCGGCTTTGGCCACACACCGTACGGCAACCGCATGCTGCATGTGGCCGGCATGCGCATCGTGCTGGCCAATGGCGACACATTGGAGACCGGCTTCGCCCACTTCGCCCATGCCAGCGCGGCCTATCTCTATCCGTATGGTGTCGGCCCCTGGCTGGATGGACTATTCACGCAGTCGAACTTTGGCATTGTTACCAGCCTCGGCTTCTGGTTGATGCCGCAAACTGAAGTGGTAAGCCACCTGGTTGCAAGCGTTCCGCAGTTCGACGCCATCAGCGCGGTAGTGGAAGCGTTGCGGCCGCTGCGCATGGATGGCACCTTGTCGAGCGTGGTACACATCGGGAACGATTTGCGCGTGCTCTCAGGCGGCATGGTGTTCCCGAACGGGCTGGCGCCACAGGGACCGCCCTTGCCGCAGCAGTTGCGCAGCGTCCTCTGCCGGCAAGCCGGGATTGGCGCATGGACGGTGTCAGCCGCGCTTTATGGCCGGCCGGCCCAGGTTGCTGATGCGCGCCGTGCGCTGCGGTCGGCGATTGGCAAGCTGGCCACGCTGCGCTTCATTGACGAGCGGGCGCTGGCCGTCGGCAGCATCGCGGCGCGCCTGATTGGGCAGGGCAGGCTGGCTGCCAGGTTATCGGCGCAGGTGGACCTGGGGCGCTCACTGTTGAACATGAACCGCGGCGTCCCGGATGGCCGGTTCCTGGCCGGGGCCTACTGGCGCCGCCGCGGCGGCCTGCCGCCAGGATTTCCGCTTGGCGCAAACCCGGCGCGTGATGGCTGTGGAATGATGTGGCTGGCGCCCGTGTTGCCAATGCGTGGCGGCGACCTGCTGCATGTGCACGCCTTGGTCGAGGCGGTGTTTGCTACCCATCGCTTCGACTTGTTCGAGACCTTCAGCATGATCAACGAGCGCGCGCTTGGCGGTGTGCTGACCATCTGCTTCGACCAGCAGGATGCGGCGGAAGTGGCTCGTGCCCGGCTTTGCTATGACGAGTCGTTTGCGCGGCTGCTGGCCGCAGGATACATCCCCTATCGCGTAGGGCCGCAATCGGTGAAAGCCCTGGACAGCGGCCACGATACCTACTGGAGCACGGTGTCCCGCATCAAGGCCGCACTCGATCCGCAGCACATCATCGCCCCCGGGCGCTACCAGCCGCGATGACGGCGCCGCCGCACAAGCAGCATCAGGCCGGCGCCAGCCGGTAACAGGGAGAGCGGCGTGGGCTGGTCCAGCGTTACCTGCGCAATGACCGGATCGGACAAGCGCGCGGACCAGCCGTTCTGACCAATTGCCGACAGTGCCAGGATGCTGGTCATGGTAGTCGTGCCGTAGAAGTCGGCTCCTGCCAGTTGCATGCCGCTGCTGAAATAGCTGCAGGCCGGGCCGCCTGCGCAGTGCGCCAGGTAGCTGCCAAAACCCGAAGATGGCGAGGTGACGCCACTCAGTTGCTGGAACAGCGTGACTGGCGTCCCGCTTGCTGCGGCCGATGCCAGGCCCGGCACGAATTCCCAGCGCATCAACAGGGCACCGTCGGTAATGCCGCCAAGCTGGCTGAAGCCCTGGCGCTGCGATGCCTTGATGCCGCCGATGCCGAAGCCGGGATTGGTGCCGCCCGCCAGCTTGTCGAGATAAAAGTCGAGGTGAATCTTGCCGTCGCAACCGAAGGAAAGATGGCTGCAACCGGTGCCGAAGACCTGGTGGGCCGGGGAGCCGGCGAGCGGGAGGACTGCGGCGTCGGCTGCGCCATACATCATGAAGGAAATGCTCTGGTTATCTTGTCCGCTGCGCCACAGTTGGTTGGCTGGATTGCCGAGCTCGTGGATGCTGGTCATATAGCCCGCGCCAAAACTGGCCTCGCGGAGGCCTTGTGCAGTGCCGATATCGCTGCTGCGGGCAAGGTAGCCGCTGAATTTGATCTCTACGGCGCCCGGCGTGTGCAGCACAAACGGTGCGAGAGGGGTCGCCACAGCCGGTCCGGCGATGGCGAAGGCCGACAGCGCGGCGATGCGCTGGAAAATGAGGCTCTTGAACATGGTGGACTCCCGGTGGTGGATATGACCCACCCTGCAAGGAATGCGCCAGCGCCAGCGCTGGGGCTGGCAGGCAAGAGCGTAAAAAGCGCCGACGCCTTACAGCTTGGCCAGCAAGCCTTCCACTTCTGCACGTTGCGCCAATCCCTTTACCGCCAGCAGTTGTTCGCACTGGCTGCGCGCTGCACGCTTGTCGCCGCTGCGGAATAGCGCGTGGGCGTAGTGCAGCCGAATATCGTTTGCTGTCGGCGCGGTTTCCAGTGCCTTTTTCAGCAAGGGCAGGGCGCGCGCCGGCTTGCCGCTTTCTGCCAGGATCCAGGCAAGGGTATCGGCCACTGCCGGATTGCCCGGGGCCAGCCGGTAAGCCCGTTCGGCCGGCCGGACTGGGTCGCCGTCCCGGGTTTGAAGCAGCGCCCAGGCCAGGTCGTTCAAGGCAAGCACATTGTCCGGGTCGCGCTGCAGGATGATTTCGTACTCGCGCCGTGCGGCGCCAAACTGCGCCTGCTGCAGCAGGTGGCTGGCGTAGTACAGCCTGGTCGGCTGGTCAGATGGGTGCTGGCCGAGCCAGTCGCGCATGCGCTGGCCGGCGAGTTCCGCCTTGCCGGCGGCCAGCAAGGCGCGATGCAGGGCAATCAGCACCGGACCGCTGCGCTGCAGGCTGTAAGCATGCTCGTACAATGAGGCGGCCTCAGCAGCCCTGCCTTCTTCCAACAGGGAATCACCTTCGAGCCTGAAGCCGATGCCGGCGCCGGGCTGCCGTTGTTGTACGGAGCGCGCCAGCTTGCGTGCATCCTCGAATGCCCGGCCATCGAGCAGCAGGGCGCTGGCGAGCACCAGCGCATCTTCCCGGCCCGGATCAAGCGCAATGGCCTTGCGCGCTGCCTGTAATGCGAGGGGCTTCTGGCTGAGCGTTAGCGCAGTGCGTGCGATACGCAGCTGTACGTCAGGCTCGAGAGGACGGAGCAGTGCCAGCTTCTGAAAGCTCTCGAGCGCCTGCGCATGCTGGCCGGCGGCGGAGGCGGCCTGGGCCAGCAGGTCGAGGCTGGCTGGTTCATTTGGCCGGGCTGCCTGCAGTCGCTGTGCGTGCTTGAGCGCCTTGCCGGCCTGGCCGTTGCGCAGGTAGAGTCCGGCCAGCGCCTGCAGCGGCTGGATGGTATCGGGGGCTGCGGCAACGGCGCGTTCCAGCCAGCTGATTGCTGCCGGCACATTGCCTTGCCTGGCTTCGAGCTTGGCAAGTGCCATCAGCAGCGGCAGGCTGTTGCGCTGGCGTTCCAGAGCCGCCAGATAACGCTGGCGCGCAAGCTGCCCTTTTTTCTCCAGCAAATCCAGTTCCGCCAGGTTGTCCAGCGCCGGCATGTGACCCGGATCGAGTTCCAATGAGCGCGAAAACGCCTTGCGCGCACCAGGAAGGTCGCCGCCCGCAAGCAGTACGCCGCCTTTCAGGTTGTGGACCGAAGGATTATCCCCCAACGCTTCCATGCGCCGTACCTGTTCCATGGCTTTCGTGAAGTTACGGCTGCGCAGATAACTCATGACCAGCAGCGATGCGGCACGAGAAGCTGCCGCGCCTCCTTTTTGCGTGGCCTGTTCCAGGGCATCCACCGCGCGTGCGTCCTGGCCCTGGCTAAGCAAGCTCAGGCCACTGGCGGCAAGCAGGCTGCCCGATTCCGGCGCCATGCTGCTGGCGCGGCCAAACCAGCGCGTTGCCAGCTCATGCTTGCCGGCGCGCATTGCAGCTTCCCCGCCGAGGGCCAACAAATCGACGTCCTGCGGATTTTCGGCAATCGCGGGCTCCAGCAGCGCCAGCGCATTCTGCGCTTTCCCTTCCCGCAAGTCGCATTGGGCTTGCAGCCGCAGTGCGAATAGTTCCCTTGGCTGCGATTGGCGATAGCGCAAGATATGGCTGCGGGCCTGGGAGAGCGCACCGCTTTCCAGTTCAACGGAGGCGGCCAGCAACAGGCTGGGCAAATGATCCGGCGCAGCGCGCAACACTGCTTGCGCGCGCTCGAGCGCGGCCTTGTTCTTGCCCTCGGCCAGGTCAAGCAGTCCCTGGGCATAAAGGATGACCAGGCTGGCAGGCTGGATTTTGCGCGCTGCTTCGAGTTGCTCCCGCGCCAGCGCCGGCTTGCCCTGCAACAGGTGTACTGCCGCAATATCGGCAAGAGCCTGCACATTATTCCTGTTGCCCTCGGCGATGGCGCGGTACGCCAGAAGAGCGCCGTCCAGGTCACCGTGGAGGCGCAGCAAATCGCCCTTGAAGCGTAGCGTGTCGTTGTTGTGCGGATCGGCCTCGAGGGCGATCCGCACCGATTCGGTGGCCGCAGCCGGGTCATTGCGCAGCAATGCAAGCCGCGCTTGGCCGAGGTGGCCCTCAACCAGCTTGCCATCCTTATGCAGTGCCTGGGTGTAAAGCTGGCCGGCGTCTTCGGCCCTGCCAAGCCCGAGCAAGGCGTGTCCGCGCCAGGCCAGGATGGCCGGAGTGAGCGATTCAGCCTGCAATTCGTCCAGCAAGCCCTGGTAGGAGGCTTGCTCCAGCATAGCCCGGACCAGCAGGGGTAACAGTTCCTGGCGCGGCTGGCCGAGCGCCAAGGCGCGGCGCAGTTCTTTTTCGGCCGAGACGGCGTCGCCCAGCGCCAGGTGCAGCTCGCCGAGCATGCGCCGGGCAGCGGCATGGCCTGGCTCCTGTTGCAACAGGTTCTTCAAATGGATGACGGCAGCCCGATCTTCGCCGTTGTTGTGGGCCTTGCGCGCATCCGCGAGCACGTCGGCCACCGGTTTGATTCGCTGGCAAGCGAGCAGGGCGGCCAGTGTGATTGCTGCGGCAACGGTGATCAGGCGAGACATGGAAACCTCCCAAGCTGGTGAAGTTTCCAGCGTAGGGAGCTCTCAAAACCGCTTGTTGATCGCGCTCAAGAAAGGCGGCGATCCGCAGAGGATTATTTGGTGTGGTGCTGGTTAGCGAGCTGCACGTACAGCGGCCAGGTAGCCGTGCCGTCGGCATTTGCCATGGTGGCGCTCGAACGATAGCGGGTAGACAGGTAGTCAACAGAAACGGAATCGCCAGCCAGTGCTGCCTTTTCCAAGAGGCGCATGGCTTCTTTGTGCTTTGCAGCATCCTGGCTGTACAACAGGCCCAGTTCACGGGCTGCGACCGGCGAGCCTTGCTCGGCCCATTCGCGCAGGCGGCGCTCAGCCGCTGCGCCGCCATGTTCAGCCAGTTTCTTCGCGACGGCTTCGACAACGGGGGCCGGCGGTTCGACGTCTTCCTTGACTTGGCAGGCAATCAACATGCCGACCATGACAAGGGTGGATGTCACGATCACTCCCGCCTTGTTAAATAATTCCATATTTCTTATTTTTCCCCGAGTGGATGGCATTATATCAATTAATTGCCCTGCGTCAAGTTTCGGGCAACTTTCAGGATTTTATGAAATGCGAGGCGAAACAGGCGCACGGCTCGCAATGCTGCCAAACCTATAAAGTATTACCGAATCATAACATGCGGGTATTGCGCCGCACAAAAAAGGCTGGGGTAACAGATGTAACGAAATGCTAGCGGGCGGCGGCGCGGCCGGCGTGCTGGTCGAGCCAGGCACCGGCGTGGTCATGCACCAACTTCAGTTCACCCTCGAGAGCGGTGAAAAGTAATGGTATTTCGACAATGCGACCCTCCTGCAGGGCCAGTTCAAGTGCGAGCGAGGCAGCAACAAAGCGTTTCGCCCCCAGGTTGCCGATCGAGCCGCGCAGGTTGTGCAAGATGCGCCGGGCTTCCATGAATTTGCCGTCACGAATCGCTTCACCGGCCAGGTTGAGCGGCTCGACACCTGGGCCAATGCCGTCGCGCACGATCTTGACGACTGAACTGAGGGCTTTTTCGTCCTGCCCCATGTATTGCAGCAATTTGTCGACGCAAAAAACTGCTTCATCCGGCGCACTTGCATAACTCATAAACGAAGTCTCCGTTATACGCGGAACGTCCAATGGCGTCCCATCGCACCTTCGACCGCCTGTAAACCGAAGCGTTCGGCGGCCCTGGCGTGTTGCTTGATCAGGTAGTACATATCGCTCAACGCCGAGCGCTGCTCGGCGAAATACGTGTGGCCGATAAACCCGGTATCCACCTTGCTGGCGTCAATGGTTTCAACCCGCGGCGCCACCACCAGGCCGGGTCCGCTCTCACCGGCACGCGCATAGCCGTGGACGGCTTTGGACGCATGCAAGGCGCTATCCTCGGACGAGGCGTACAGCGTCAGCGGGTTTGGCACGGCGGCAAGGGCCGGCAACAACTGCTGGCGGAAAACCTCTGCATCGATGTCCGGTGCCGCCAGGATCACTTCCCGGATCCGGCTTGCCAGGTCGGGCCGCGCCGCGATCACGCTGGCTGTTGCCTGGGCCAGGGCACGGTTGCCCATGCTGTGCGCAAGCAGGTAAACATGCTCGGCGTCGGACTGCTGCAGCACATCTGCCAGGAAGGCCGCCAGGTCGGCCTGGGTCCACTCCACATTGGCTTCATCCAATATATATCCTGAAAGCTTGCCTTGCGAGGGCCAGCTGTAAAAAATCGGTGCGCCGTGAAAGCCCAGGTCATACGCTAGCTGGCCAGTCCGCCGCGCCGCATCTTCGAACGTCGTGCGGTAGCCGTGGATGAAAAGCAGTGCGCTGCGTGTGCCGCTGGCGGCAATCGCGTTGCGCAAGTCGCCGAAATAGCTGTCGCGCTCAGTCAAGTCGGCGGAAAGCAGCACCACATGCTGTTCGGGATCCTGGCGAAACTCCAGGCGCAATAGCGAAGGCGATTCCATCTCGCCCATGCGGTGGTCGCGCGGAATGCTGACCTCGCAGCTTCCATAGCGCAACTGGCCGCGCACGCTGCCGAACAGGCGGGCGGGGTGGCGGTCGCCGCTCAGTTCACGGTCGGTGGCGAAGAATACTTTCATCACCGCATGGTCGGGCGCGCCATCCAGGCTGGCTGTTGGCGGAGTCCGTGCGCTGCGCCGGCGCTCGACTTCATCGATGAGGTTGCGTGCCGCTGCACGCAGGTAACGGTCGCCCGCCAGGCCGGCCGCAGCCAGTGCATCGCTCAGCGCAAACTGGCGCGAACGGGAACCTGGATCTTCTTCTACATCGGCAATGGCATCGGCGACCGAAGGAGACTGGGCCGCCAGGCGGGACTTCAGCATCTGATAGGCAGCACTGATGCCGCCCTCGCCGGCACCTGCCGTCACTGCTGTCGTAATGACGTCCATGCTCTTCTCCTGGCTGATTAATGCATATCTGACCACACACCCAACGCCAAGTCCAGCGCCGCGTGAAACTAGCGCTCCGGAGCCAGTTCGAGCCGGTTGATGCGGGCTGCCTTGTTGAAGTCAATGGCAATGCGCAGCGCTTGCGGCTGGCATTTCGCACGGTACACGTAAAGCCGGTCTTCCCCATTTACGTTTCGCGAAAGCAGCTCAAGCGCAAGTGGCCGTGCACAGGCTTTCATCAGGCCAGGCAGTCCCGCTGCGGCAAGATAGCTGGCGCCCCGTTCAGTGAAGCGCTCGGGCGCCGGCTTGCCATCCGCGATGCCTTCCAATACCTCGATTACCTGGGCGGTGACTTCTGGCTCCTCGTCCGGTATGGCAGCTGCCGGGCCCAGCAAAGCGAGGCCTGAAAAAAATAACAGAATGTTCAATTTCACTGACGACTCCCTCTAACGTTGCGTGCGCGGTCTTGACTCATTTCTTTTCTGTTCCTGGGCAAAATTCCAGGCAAATCAGCGAACTTTTAGTCGTTATACTCCCCGCTCACGCTGTTGAGTGCCAAGCCCGGCGGGGCTCGTTGTTCCATCCAAAAAATAGATCTATAACTGCTTCAGGAGAGAATTACAACATGCGCTACACAACCCGTACCACTCTTGCTTCCATGGTCATGCTGGCCTGCGCCAGCCTGGCACAGGCTGGCGAAAAAACCGTCGACAACCTGACCATCTTCACCAATACCAAGGCTGCTTCCGCTGAAGGCGTGCTGAAGGTCCACGCGGCACGCTTCGGCCTGCCGGCGAACCTGAACAACCTGGTGCTGGTGGAGGTCAAGGAATCGCTGACCGGCAAACATTACTACTACCAGCAAATGCTGCGCGGCCTGCCAGTTGACCGTGCCCAGATCGTCGTTTCGATCGGCAAGAACGGCGACCTGCAAAAGATCTTCAACGAAACCCGCCATATTTCTGCCAAGGTCGATGCGGACGCGGTAAACCAACTGTACAACAAAGCCCAGATCAGCGACGACGAAGCGCTGGACAAGGGCTGGAAGAACATGAAGGTCCAGCACAACCTGGTGAACGTGCCTTCGTCCACCCTGGTGTGGGTGCCGACCAAGGATGGCGTGCAACTGGCGCGCAAGGTGGACATCGCGGCGGAAATGCCGACCGGCGGATTCGTCCAGTACCTGAACGCCCATGACGGCAGCCTGATCGACTCCTACTCCACGTCGCTGCCTCGCACCAATAAGGCTGGGGAACGCAGCCTGGCCGCACGTGCCGCAGCGCCTGGCCAGACGCTGGACCGCAAAGCGGCCACCGAAGCTGCCAAGGCCAACGCCAGCGTGAGTACCCTGAAAGCCGGCACCACTGCAACCGCAGTAGCTGCTTCCGGCATCAACGGCAGCGGCTATGCTTTCGACCCTGATCCGCGCACCACGCTGAACACCGATGCGCTGACCGACACTTCGGCCGCCTCTGCCTTCGACGCCGCGTACTCGACCAAGACCCTGCGCGACCTGACCGTGACTGGCGGCGTTTACTCGTTGACCGGCCCCTACGTCAACATCAAGAACATTGAATCGCCGAACACGGCGCCGAGCACCACCACCAACGGCGTGTGGACCGCCAAGCGCGGCAACAACGCCTTCGACGACACCAACGTCTACTTCCACCTGGACCAGAGCCAGCGCTACATCCAGTCGCTGGGCTTCACCGGCACCAAATCCATCCTGAATCGTTCGATGGATGTGGATACCGACGGTGTCAATGGCGACGACAACTCGCACTTCAGCGGCACTGGCGCCACTGGCTACCTGGCCTTCGGCCATGGCTGCGTGAACGACAGCGAAGACGCCGACGTCATCCTGCACGAATACGGCCACGGCATCCAGGCTAGCATCAACTCGAGCTGGTCTGGCGGCGACACGGGCGCCATGGGCGAAGGCTTCGGCGACTACTGGGCTGCGTCGTACTCCTACAGCACCCCGAACGGCAAGGTGTACCACCCTGAGTGGGCCTTCAGCTGGGACGGCCACGGTTCTTGCTGGGCCGGCCGTATGCTGAACCGCACCGATGCCAAGTACAACAGCAGCAAATCCTACAGCGCACACACCTCGGTCACCGAGAATGGCGTGACCTTCCAGTCCGACGAACTGTGGTCGGCGCCGCTGTACTCGGCGATGGTGTCCCTGATCGCTGCCGGCAAGCCACGCGCCAACATCGACCAGATCATCCTGGAAGCCCACTTCGGCCTCGGCTCGAACATCAAGATGCCGGCGATGGCGACTGCGATCGTCAACGCGGCGAAAAACCTGTTCCCATCGGACCTGAGCTATGCCAATACCTTCCAGGCCAAGTTCGAGGCACAGAACATCCTGAGCGGCGGCTCCTGCACGCCGGTGAACATCTCTGAAACGGAAAGCAATAACACCATTGCTACCGCGAACGCCATCAGCCAGTCCTGCACCACCGCCAGCGCCAACATGAGCTCCAGCACCGATGTGGACTACTTCGCAATTACGGTTCCTGCAGGCAAGACCTTGACCGCGACCATGACGCCGAACGCTTCTTCGGATTACGACCTGAAGCTGTACAACAGCGCAGGTACCGAATTGGCATCCAGCGTGAAAGGCACCGGCCAGGCCGATGTTGTAACGCGCGCCAACACGGGCTCGACTGCTGTAACGTGGTATGCCAAGGTGTATTACTACTCGGGTGGCACTGGTTCGACCAGCGGCACCTACACCTTGAAAGCCTCCTGGTAATTTAAGAGCGCACCCCCGCGCTATCGGCCGCCTGGCCCGTAAGGGCAGGCGGTCTTTTTTCGCCCGAATTCGCTTACAATTGGTTTTGCTGAGTCCGCTAAGAGACCAACTATGCAAACTGACCTGGGCAAGTTCATCCTTGAAGAAGCTCCTGGCGGAATCATTGCCACAGACGCGCACGATACCGTGATCTTCTGGACCAGGGGCGCAACCGAAATCTATGGCTATAACAGCGAAGAAGCGCTCGGCCAACGGCTGGCGGAACTGATCGGCATGCCGGGCCATCCGGTGCGTCACGAATTCGGCGCCGACTTCGAATACCTGCGGCGGCGCAAGGATGGCCAGGCGGTGTACGTTGGCGCTGCCTGCAAGCCTGTCTACACGGCGCAGGGCGAACTCCAGTACATCATCCACAGCCAGAACGATATCACCGATGCCAAAGCCCTGCGCGATGCACGCCAGGTCGAGTCGCGCTACCGCGGCTTGCTGGAGTCGATGCCCGACGCGATCGTCATGGCCAACTCGACCGGCCGCATCGTCCTGGTCAACAGCCAGGCCGAACGCCTGTTTGGCTTTGAACCGCGCGAACTGCTGGGGAAACCGGTGGAAGTGCTGCTGCCCAACCGCTTCCGGGGCGGCCACGTGTCGCACCGGGCCCAGTATTTCGTGCAGCCGCGTACACGCACCATGGGGGCGGGCCTGGAATTGTATGGCTTGCGCAAGGATGGCCTGGAGTTTCCCGTGGAGATCAGCCTCAGCATGATCCAGATGGAAGAGGGCGCCATCGTCATGAGCGCAATCCGCGACATTGGCGACCGCAAGAAAGCCGAACAGAAGTTCCGCGGCTTGCTGGAATCGGCGCCCGACCCGATGGTCATCGTCAATGCGCGCGGCGAAATCGTGCTGGTCAATACACAGACCGAACAATTGTTCGGCTACCAGCGCCAGGAGTTGCTGGGCAAGCCGATCGAAATCCTGATCCCGGCGCGCTTTGCCAGCCGGCACCCTGCGGCACGCAGCAGCTTTTTCTCCAAGGCGCAGCCGCGGGCAATGGGCGCTGGCACCGAACTGTATGCAATGCGCCGCGATGGTTCCGAATTCCCGGTGGAGATCAGCCTCAGCCCATTGAAAACCGAGGACGAGTTGCTGGTCTCGAGCGCCATCCGCGACATCAGCGGGCGCCGCCAGATTGAGCGCAAGCTGCTGGAGCAGAAACTCGAGCTGGAGCAGGCCAGCAAGGCCAAGGACCGCTTCCTGGCCAGCATGTCGCATGAATTGCGTACGCCGCTCAACGCCATCCTCGGCTTCGGCCAGTTGCTGCATAACGAAAAACTGCCGCTGTCGCAACAGCAGCGCTACGCCTTCGCCGGCAATATCGTGCAGGCTGGCCAGCATCTGCTGCACCTGATAAACGAAACGCTGGACCTGGCCAAGATCGAGGTCGGCGCCGTCACGCTTTCGCTGGAACCAGTTGCGCTGGACGACTTGCTGCACGAAGCCAGCAAGATGACTGAGGCCATGGCCGATGCGCGCCACGTCACGGTGTACCTGTCCGAACCGCGCGGCCTGTACGTCAAGGCCGACCGCATCCGGCTGCGGCAGATCGTGCTTAACTTGCTGACCAATGCGGTCAAGTACAACAGCAAGGGCGGACACGTCTGGGTCGCCTGCGGCGAGGCCGGACCCGGCCGTGCCTGGCTGGCGGTGCGCGATGACGGGCCGGGGCTCAGTGGCGAGCAGATGGCGAGCCTGTTCCAGCCTTTCAACCGGCTGGGCCAGGAAGGCGGTCCGGAAGAAGGCAGCGGCATCGGCCTCGTGCTCAGCAAGCGCTTGGCCGAGTTGATGAACGCGGCCATTAGCGTCACAAGCACGGTCGGGCAGGGCAGCACCTTTACGGTCGAGATGGAAGCTGCCGAGCCGCAGCAACTGCCGCGCCACGATGGCGAGGAGGGCCTGCCGGCTCCGGTGGCCGCGCGCGGCAACCACAACAAGCCTTTGCTGCTGTATGTGGAGGACAATCCCGCCAACCTGAAACTGGTCGAGGAAATCGTCAAGCTGCACCTCGACCTCGAACTGCTGTCGGCGACTGACGGCAATACCGGCGTTGCCATGGCGCGTGAATACCTGCCCAATGTGATATTGATGGACATGAACCTGCCCGGCATCAGCGGCCGCGAAGCCCAGCGCCGCCTGCGCCAGGATGCGGCGACGCGCGAGATTCCCATCATTGCCTTGTCCGCCAATGCGATGCCGCTGGACGTGCAAGCTGCACTGGAAGCCGGCTTCTTCCGCTACCTGACCAAGCCTTTGAACATCAGCGACTTCCTGGAAGTGGTGGGGGAGGCGCTGGAACAGTCGCGCTAGAAAGAGGTTTCACGTGTAACGGGGCCTGGAATGAAAATCAATATTGCAGCCTTGCTAGCAGTCGGCGCGCTGTCAGGGGAAGCGAAGATGCTGGATGTCAAATTCGTCGTCAAAGAAGCCGCCGGCCACCCGGTGCTGCACATCACGCTGGCCAACCATTCGGCCCGGCCGGTAAAAGTCTTGCACGCGCTGGCAACGGAAGAGGAAATGTTCGGCAAGCTGTTCGACGTGCGTGACGCCGATACTGGCCAGCCCTTGGAATATCAGGGCATCATGGTCAAGCGCGGCCCCTTGACCGACGCAGACTACCTGCTGATGAAACCGGGCGCCCAACGCAGCAACGCCATCGATCTTGCCCCGGCCTACGGCTTCCGGCAGGGACGCCACGCGTACACGATCAGCTACGCCGGGCACTATCTCATGGATGGGAAGGAGATGCCGCTC
>JBCNOP010000040.1:0-29995 GCA_039593775.1 Pseudoduganella sp. | reverse complement strand
CCTTCCTCGACATGACGGGCGCGCGCAAGACGTCGACTATCGCAGTGGTGGTGTTCGCGGTGTTTGTCGGCGTGGCTGCCATCGGCATCGCGGAAAAGAAACCTGAGCACTTCACCTCCTTCGACCACGCCGTGCACGTGGCCCACACCATCGTGATGCGCATGGTGACGCTGGTGCTGCGCTTGACGCCTTATGGCGTGTTCGCGCTGATGGCACAGGTGGTCTCCAGCTCCAGCTATGCTGACATCCTGAACCTGATCGGCTTTGTGGTCGCCTCCTACTGCGCCCTGCTGCTGATGTTCTGCGTGCACCTGGCAATGGTCAGCGCCAGCGGCCTCAATCCGCTGCGCTACACCAGGAAGATCTTGCCGGTGCTGACCTTCGCTTTCACTTCCCGCACCAGCGCAGGCTCCATTCCGATGAGCGTGCAGACCCAGACCCAGCGCCTGGGCACGCCGGAAGGTATCGCCAACTTTGCCGCTTCGTTCGGCGCCACCATCGGCCAGAACGGCTGCGCCGGCATCTACCCGGCCATGCTGGCGGTGATGATTGCGCCGACGGTTGGCATTGACCCGTTCACCGCGTCGTTCCTGGTACCGCTGCTCGCAATCATCACCATCGGCTCCGTTGGTGTCGCTGGTGTGGGTGGTGGTGCGACCTTTGCAGCGCTGATCGTGCTCTCTTCCATGAACCTGCCGGTGGCGCTGGCTGGCCTGCTGATTTCGATCGAGCCGCTGATCGACATGGGACGCACCGCACTGAACGTCAGCGGCTCGATAGCCGCCGGCACCGTCACCAGCCGGGTGATGGGAGAGACCAATATGGCGGCCTTCGCCAGCGACCAGGAACTTCAGGTCGACTCCCAATCGGCGGCCTGAGATATGCTGATCCGCTACGAATTCGAAGTCGGCGCCAGCGCCGGATACCTGTTCAAGCTCACCCAGGATTACGACCTGCGGGCTAGGTGGGATCCGCTGACGACGGAGGCCTTCCTGGTCAACGCCACCGATGCCGCGCAAGGCGAACTGGTTCGCTGCACAGCGGCCAATGGCCTCAGCATGGATACGGTATATGTGTCCTACCAGCCTAACAAGGTCGCGGCCGTGAAGCTGATCAAAGGCCCGTATATCTTCGATAAATTTGCCGGTGGCTGGAACTTCAAGGAACTCGGCCCGGACAAGACTCGCGTCCTTTTCTCGTACAACATCACGACCAAGCCTCGCTGGCTTTCGTGGCTATTGACTCCCGTGGTGGTGTTCTTTTTCAAGCGCGAGACACGAAAGAGGATCGCCGCGCTCCAGCAATACGCTGCGGCCAACTATCAGCACTGAGCCGATACTATGAGTCGCCTCTTTCTACTCCTTGTACTTCCATACAAAGCATCGCTCCTGCGCGACGTCGACCAGCGCCCGTTCTTCGACTGGTTCGAGCAATCATTCCGCAGGACGTCCTGCATGCCGCAGAACAAATACTTCAGGCCCAGCTATGGCTAATTCAAGAAAACCATTTATCGAGAACACACCTGGTGACTTCTATGTCGAAAACGGTTGCTGCACATCGTGCGGCATGCCGACAACTGTCGCTCCAGGCCTCTTCTCGTACGCCCAAGATGGCCACTGCTACGTCAGCAAGCAACCCATTCACGCTGATGAAGTCAAAAAAATGATTGAGGCCTTCCAGGTCCAGGAAGTGCAATGCATTCGCTACAAAGGAACAGATCGAATCATCCAACTTCGGCTTATCCACATTGGCGAAGGCAATCAATGCGATCATTTGCCACCGGACTTGTCCGCCATCTACGAAGATCAGCAACCTGGTTGATAATACCTGCTACGTTATTCGCACCACCGGTATTGAAGATTTGGTCATCTTTCATGCATATCTGCAGAACTACATGCAACGTTTAGCCCTATTACTCACCTTCGCTATCAGCTCTGCAAATGCCCAAAGCCAGCAGCCCCTGACGCCCGAGCAGGACGCCTTCGCTCGCGAGATGATCTCTTGTGGTCAGAAGTATGTAGCGCTCAAACTGCTGAAACCCGGCTCTGCGTCTCCAATGCAGATCATGATGGAGGGCCGGACCTATCCAGCAGCAGCGCGTAAAGTTGCTGGCGATGCCTTCGTTGACCAGGAAACTCCCGCCATTCGCCAGAGCGCCATGGAATACGTATCCAAGACGTCCAACAACGGTGAGCGCGACATGGCTTCCGCGATTGCGGAGGTAAAGCGAGAGTGCGATGCCAAGCTCGCTGCCTTTACTTCAGGCGAAAATTAAGTCAGGGCTCAAGCTTCTCCAACATGCGCTATTTGATGCTCGATAGGCAGATTCTGCTTCCTCCAGGTTATGCGGAACGTTCGTGTTTGCTGGTCAGGTACAGCTTGCCATTGCTGCCTCACTGCTACGTTTTGTGTCACGAGCCGCACAGCGAAGGGCCGCTTGTTTCGTCAGTTGAACTCATGTCATTCTTCCTCATGCAAGCAGAGCAATTGGCCACCGATGCAGTTAATGATCCGCAGGCTTTCATGATCATTCACAGCGGCGCTTCAATTCGGAAGCGGCCGAACTGGCATCTGCATGTATTCGTCGTGGAGCGCCGTTGGCAGAAGGCTTGGGTCTATATGATTCTCGCCACCAAGAACGTTGCTGTGGCGGCCGCCGCTGCGATACGGACGGTAACACGTCGCCGCTCAACGTCCGCCCAAGCAATCCAATGGTAGCAAGGCGCATGGAAATGAATCGATCAGGAGCATCGCTGGCGGCAAGCATCAAGCCATGAGCAACAATGAACCAGCCGGCGAAGCCCGTCTGGTCAGCGTACAACTACAAAATGGATCACATTAGCGTTATCAGCCACCAGCCGGGATTTGCCAGCGCTCCGTGCACCTGGATGGCAATCAACGGTACACCAATCGAGCAATGGTGCGCCGAGGCGTTTGGTTTTCCAGATGCAGCCCTGCTTGGGCTTGCGCAAATGTGGCTGGTGGACGAGGCTGAGGCAGACCTTGCCTTGACGCGGATTACACCTGGCGAAGAAGGCACGTCGACCATAGTTCCGATCCTGGTTTGCAGCGATGACATGGACCTTGCCTGCACCGTCGTCGTGGTCGAGCAATTGGTTACTGGCGGGACGGTGCAATGGCTTAGATGGGGGCTCAGTGCCTCAACAGGCCTGCAAACCGGCATCTCCACCAATTGGGAATCCTCGCCGAAATCGCCACTGGCAGTCTTCGACCGAAAAGAGTTTGACGGCTGCCTACAGGGTTTTGGCCGGCCTTCCTAACACTGCTCATCTTCTTGTACCACGGTTAATTCAAACTTGACACGGCCTCAACCAGGCAACAGTTGAGCTCGTGTCACACTTGGGGTGTGACCCCAAGGTGTGACACGGGCGCGGCTGTAAATCTTGCCGGCGGGGATTGTGTGCCGCCCTGCCTTCGCATCGCTTACCATAAGCTTTTGGCTATCCACCGAAAGGTATGCGATGGAGCAAAAATGGCCGCAACAGATCTGGCTCGTGCGGCACGGCCAGAGTGCCGGCAACGTGGCGCGCGATGCTGCCACGGCTGCTAATGAGTTGCTGATCGATATTGCCGAACGCGATGTCGATGTTCCCCTCTCCGAACTGGGCTTGCGCCAGGCCGACGCGCTGGCACAGTGGTTCGCTGCCCTGCCGCCCGGACAGCAGCCCAATGTCGTGCTGTACTCCCCTTACCTGCGTGCCCGCGCCACCGCGCAAGCCGTGCTGCAATGCCTCGGGCCTGAAGATATGCTGGCCGTGGTTTCCGACGAGCGCTTGCGCGAGAAAGAGTTCGGCATCACCGACCGGCTTACATCGCTGGGCATCGCTGATAAATATCCGGATCTGGCGGAGCAGCGCAAGCACGTCGGCAAGTTTTACTTCCGCCCGCCCGGCGGCGAGAGCTGGTGCGATGTGATCCTGCGCCTGCGCAGCGTGCTTGACACCATCACCCGCGAATACCGCCGCGAGCGCGTGCTGATCATCGGCCACCAGGTCATCGTGAACTGCTTCCGCTACCTGTTCGAGCGGCTGGATGAGGAAACCATCCTCGCTATCGACCGCGCCGCCGACGTTCCCAACTGCGGCGTTACGTCCTACCAGTTCGATCCGCAGGCGGGCAAGCGAGGCAAGCTAGTGCTGGAACTGGAAAACTTCGTCGCGCCACTCAAAGAGAGCGGCACGCCCGTCACTGACAAGCCGGACATCCCGGCCGCACCGAAACCATGAGCAACGCCACGCCAATCGAGCTGAATCCCGCCCTGCTGCGTGACTGGCCGTTGCCGCAGCCGGGCTTCGATGGCGACAAGGAAGCGCGCGGCCATGTGCTGGTGGTGGCCGGTTCTGCGGAAATGCCGGGCGCTGCGATCCTTGCCGGTGAAGCGGCCCTGCGTGCTGGCGCCGGCAAGCTGACTATCGCCACCGCGGCCAGCGTTGCGCCACAAGTGGGTGCGGCTATCCCTGAAGCGCGCGTGATCAGCCTTGGCGAGACTTCGGCGCATGGCTTCCAATCCGACAGTGCCCGCCGCCTTGCCGAACTGGCTGGCAAGGCCGATGCCTTGCTGGTTGGCCCCGGCATGGAGGACGAGACCAGCTGCGGGGAACTGGTGCACCACCTGCTGCAGCGCTTCAGCGCCATCCCCATCGTGCTCGATGCGATGGCCATGTGCGTAGTCCATCCGCGTGGCGAGCCGCATCTGCTGGACGAAGCTGTCGATTGGGAGCACTTCCGCTTTTCCACGCCTGTGCTATTGACGCCGCACGCCGGCGAACTGGCGCGCCTGACGGGCGGTATGCGCAGCAGTATTGAGCAGGAACCGCATGGCGCAGCACAAGCCGCCGCCGACCGCTGGAACGCCGTGGTGGCGCTGAAAGGTGCCACCACTGTGCTGGCGACGCCGGACGGCAAGCTGTGGCAACACCAGGGCGGCAATGCCGGCCTGGCCATCTCCGGTTCGGGGGATACCCTGGCCGGCATCATCGCCGGGTTGCTGGCTCGCGGCGCTTCGCTGGAACAGGCTGCGGCCTGGGGCGCGGTGCTGCATGCGGCGGCCGGCGAACAACTGGCGCTGCGTTGCGGCCCGCTGGGCTACCTGGCGCGTGAAATTGCAGCCGAAGTCCCTGCATTGTTGCGGGTGCTGGCTGCCCAATGAAAGGAATCTCGAGATGAATACGATGAGCAAAGCAAGCGCCCTGTTGCTGGGCGCAATCCTGGCGTCCGGCCTGGCTGGCTGCAAAAACCGCACGGAAGATGCCACGCCGGCGCCGGTAACTGCACCGGAAACCGTGCCGCCGTCGAAGGCACCGGCCACGCCTGAACCAGCGCCAGTGACGCCAACCACACCGCCGTCCGATACCACGACGCCGCCACCTGACACGACAACACCGCCAGCGACCGGCACCACGCCAGGCACTAGCGGGACTAGCGGAACCAGCGGGACTACCGGCGCCGGCCAGCCTCCGTCCACTGCGCCCGACAAGGTGGACCAGAAGGATACGCAGCGCGACCGCCGTCCAACTTATTGATGCGGAGGCGACGACATGCCGATCTTCCGCCTTGCGGGCGCCCTGCTGCTGGGTGCCCTGTTGACAGCCTCACTACCGGCCTGCAACAAGAAAAACGCCGAGAGTCCAGCCAATCCGCCAACCGGCGTCGCGACCAAGACCACACCAGATACGGGCGGCACCGGTACCGCACCGGCGCCTGCTGCCGCGCTGCCGGGCCCACCGGCAACCGCGGCCGGCAATTCAACCAGCGGCGCCAGCGGAAATAGCGCCGCGCCAGCCAACAACGCGGCCGATACCCCTAGCACGACAGCTCCACCCAGCGGCCAGCAACCCGGCCGCTGATAAAGCGCCGACGTCACCGCGTCGGCGTTTTTCCCCAATCAGGCATAAGCAGCCTCCATCAACCCGCTTGCCAATGTGCCGAGCTTTTGATGGTCAAAGCTGCTGTTATTGAATACGATGACTGTGACGCCGTCTGCCAGCACCCGGCGCGCGACGAGGCGGAATCCGCCGTTCGAGCCATCTTCCCAGGCTGCCTCGCGCAACTGGCCCGCGATCATCTCCACCTGTGTCCGGCCGCCGAGTGCGTAGCGCTGGCCGGGCATTTGCACTTTCATCAGCGCCGTGCGTGACGCAGGACTGAGGATACTGCCATTGAGTACACCATCCATCAATCGCAGCATGTCGGGCGCGCTGCTGTAGAAGCCTCCCGCCATGGCCATGTAATCGGGTACGGCGTTCACTTTGCGCTGCCACGCGCTGGCAGGCCCTGCGTAGGCCAGCGCCATGCCCGGCACTGCACTCGACTCGCCGCTGAAAAGGCCGCTGTCGCGCAAACCCAAAGGCTCCACGAGCCAGGCTGCAGCCATGTCGCGATACGGGCGGCCCCCAATGCGCTCGACGATCGCTTTGACGATCAGCCAATTCGAATGCGAATAATCCCAGGCGGCGCCCGGGGCAAAGCGCAAGTCTCCGCTGGCATAGCGTTGGACCGCTTCCATTTGGCCAAGCTCGGTGCGCGCTACGAGAGGGTCAGCCTTCCTCGCTGCAATCAGGTCGTTTGGGACCCCGCTTGAATGGCTCATCAAATGGCGCAGCGTCAACCGGGCGCCGTTGTCTGCGCGGTAGTCCGGCAGGTACTGCCTGATCGGTTCGTCCAGGCGGAGAATGTCCTGGTCCACCATTTTCATTACCACCATCGAGGCCACCCACTTCGATACGGACCCCGCCTCGAAGCGCGTCCCCAATGCCATCGGCGTCTGGGATTGCGGATCGGCCACGCCTATCGCCTTGCTGAACAAAATGGAAGAACCGCGGCCAACGACGATGGTGCCGTTGAAATCGGGATAGGCAGCAAGCACCGCCTCGCAGCTTGATGGCAGTGCCTCGCCGAACGCCGAGGCGACTGGCGTGATGGCGATTGATCCAATAAGGCCCAGGTATTCCCTGCGGTTCATTGCAGGCCCTCCCTCAAGAAGAATCGGCGCCACCTGGCTGGTGGCGCCGACTATTTTACTTCGCAATCAAGAGCAGCACGCCGCGGCCGCAAACGCCGTAGACGTAGTTCTCGCCGCCGATGAAGTCCTCCGCTCCCGGCGTGCGAACCTGGCCTGCGCCTTCGGCCCAGCTGCAGGTGTCGGTTACGCGGTACCAGCTCTTGCCTGTGCCAGGCCAAGGCAGCGTAAAGTTCACATTACCGCTCCAGCCGTTGTAGGCGACGTAGATGGCCGAAGCACTGTCGCCAAACTCGCTGCCGTCAATGCGCCACGCAATCGCGTGGTTGTTGCTGTCGTTGAAGTAGGTAGCATCGGCCATCGCACCATCGGGCTTGAACCAGCGCAGTTGCTCCATCACGTTGCCGTTGCCGTCCGTCGATGAATAGAAATTCGCAGGGCGCAGCGCGGGGTGGGCTTTGCGGAAGGCGAGCAGCCCCTTGGTGAAGGACTGGAAGTTGGACTGGTCAGCAGTCCAGCTCCAGTTCTGCCAGGTAGCGACGGAATCCAGGTTGTAGGGATTGTTGTTGCAGTTGATACTGCGCAGCGCCTCGTCGCCCCCAACCACCATCGGCACGCCGCCCGACAACAGCATCAGCGCCATGCCGTTGCGCGCAGCCTTGCGCTGGTCGCTCGCCACGCCGCCCTGGTCCCAGCTATTGTTATTGTCCTCGCCCCCATCGCTTGGACCGTAAGGCCAGGCCTGGCTATTGTTCTTCGCGTTGCAGCTATACAGGTCCTTGAGCGTGAAGCCGTCGTGCGCAGTGATGAAGTTCACCGAATGCCAGGGCTTGCGTCCATCATCGCCATACAGGTCGCTGGAGCCGGCAAAGCGCGTTGCCAGGGTGCCCGGCGTGATTGCCACTTGTCCCATCTTGTTCTGGTCCTGGCGGATCACGTCGCGGTAGATGCCGTTCCATTCCGCCCAGCCAGCCGGGAAGCCGCCGACCTGGTAGGAATTGCCTCCAATTGCCCAGGGTTCGGCGATATGGTCAACGCCGCTGCCGCCTGTCGCAGGCCGCGCCGGCAATTCGGCCACAATACGGTTCAACGCATTGCCGCTATCCATTTTGTCGAAGTTGTAGCAACCGTGCTGGCAGGTGTTGCCCAGTACCGAGGCCAGGTCGTAACGGAAGCCGTCCACGCCCAGTTTGTCGCGCCAGTAAGCCAGCGAATCGACGATCAGGTTTTGCGCCACCGTGTTGCGGGTGTTGTAGTTGCCGCCAACGCCAGTGTTGTCCCAGGAGTTCTGGTAGTCGCTGGTCAGCGAATAGTAGGTCGGGTTATCCAGCCCGCGCATTCCATAGATGTTGTAGGTGGTCTTGTCGCCGGCATTCCACTGGCCGCCCTCGCCCGTGTGGTTATAGACCACGTCGATGTACACCTTGATGCCGTTGTCGTGGAAAGCCTTCACCATTTCCTTGAACTCACGGGTCGGGCCGCCGGCTGTCTGGTCGTAACTGTAGCGGCGGTCCGGCGCGAAGTAGTTCAGCGTCATGTAGCCCCAGTAGTTGTCGCCCGTATTGGAATTCGGGTCCGCATCGTTGGTGTCGTTCTGGGTTTCCTGCACCGGCAGGAATTCGACCGCGGTCACGCCAAGGCTAGCCAGGTAAGGTGCTTTCAGGCCGGCGCCTTTATAGGTGCCGCGATAGGCGGCCGTGATGCTGCTGTCGTTCCTGGTCAGCCCGCGCACATGGGCTTCATACACGATGTCGTCCTTGAAAGCGCGCGTGGGCTTGGTGCCGATCGACTGGGTGTCGCCCTGCAGCACGATGCCTTTGGGTGCGCTGCTTCCACTGTCGATATTGCGGTACAGGGCGCCGCTGGCGTAGATCGTGCCATTGCTCATGGTGGCGGTGGTCGGATCATGGCTGATCTCCAGCGCATAAGGGTCGGTCAGCAGTTTATTGGGGTTGAAGCGGTTGCCGTTGGCGTCGACGTCGCTAATGAAGCCAATCGACGAACCCTTGGTCCACGCCGCGTTATAGGGCCAGTTCGGACCCCAGGCGCGATAGCCGTAATAAACCGTGCCGGTGATGCCGTAGCTGGCCAACTGGCTGCTGGTGACGTTCAGGCTCCAGACGCCACCAGCGCCAAGGGTCATCGGCAAGCTGGCTTTTTCCTGTTGCCCGGTGGCGGCGCTGTACAGGTACAGGTCGATGCGGGTGGCACGGCTGGAGTAAATCTTGAAGTTAATGCTGGATTTGGTGGCGTCGTAGGCGGCACCGAGGTTGTTGGCGTTGATGGCGGCTTGGGCGGCCGGGCTGCCAAGCAAGGCGCAGCCAAGCATCGCCACCCGGAGGGCACGGCGAACTTTCATTAATGTCTCCCTATTCTTGATTTATGTATTTTTGCTACTTGGTAGCGAATTGATTCTGCGCCTTAGCTAGGGTTAACTCAACTACATTGCGATGACGGCGATGTAATTGCACTACAAATGCGAAATTCTCCCGCCCCTGCTAAACTCAAAGGCCGAGTTAGTAAAAACATCACTTGGAGCGGGCATGAGATACATCATCGTTGGTGGAACCTCCGGGATTGGGCTGGCCACGGCCAGGATGGCGGTCGATGCGGGGCATTCGGTCCTTGCAGCTGGCCGCGATACGGCGAAATTCCCCGAAGCCCGGGCGGCAGGCGCCACGACAGCCCAGATTGACGCGGGCGACGCTGATTCAGTGCAGCGCTTCTTTGCCGAACATGGCGAGTTTGACCACCTGGTGCTGAGCGTCTCCGGCTCCGCTGGTGCAGGGAGTTTCCGCGAACTTGATATCAACGATTTGCGTAAAGGCTTCGAGGGGAAATTCTGGCCACAGGTTTCCTGCGCCAAGGCCGCACTGGCTACGCTCAGGCCCGGCGGATCGATCACATTTGTCGGCGCCATCTCCTCTCGCGCACTGAAGCCCGGCACAGCGGGCCTTGCAGCAATCAACGCAGCGCTGGAAGCCATGGTCCCCATCCTCGCTTCCGAACTGCGTCCCACGCGCGTCAACGCAGTTGTCCCGGGCGTAGTCGACACGCCATGGTGGTCGCGCGTTCCCGAAGCGGCGAAGGCCGAACTGTTCGAAAAGCTTGCCAGCGAAGTCGCCGTTGGACGCGTCGGCAAACCCGAAGACTTGGCCAGTGCCATCATGTTCGTCACCACAAACACCTTTGTCACCGGCGCCATCATCGATTGCGACGGCGGCTGGAAGCTGAAAAATCCATGACTGGGCAAGCCAAATTGAAGACCCTGGATCTCGTGCTGATCGAACGCTGGCTCACGGGTTGGAGCCTGTCTCGAGGAGTGCCCCTGCCGCTCCCATTGGACGGCGGCCTTGTCGTTGAGGTCGGGATGCCGGAGCAGTTGCGGCGCCATGTTTTTCTCGATGCGGGCCAGGCGCTTCAGGCCTGCGCCGACCGCATTCACGCCCCGTGCATATTCCTCAAAGCGCCCGTCGAGCCTCATATCCTGAGGCGGGCGTTGCCCGCACGTTGGAAAGTTGAAAACCCCGGCTACTTCATGATGGGACCGGCGCAAGCCAGGACCGAAGTGCCGATGCCGCAAGGTTACCAGGCCCTCTTCGGAACCGAGCATGGCGCGCATGTGGTCCGTGTGATTCACGATAGTGGAGAGTTGGCCGCGTGCGGCCGCATTGTGCTGCACGGGCGGACCGCCATATTCGACCGGATCGAAACAAGTGAGCCCCATCGGCGGCGTGGCCTGGGCAGCGTCGTCATGTCATCCCTTGATTCCCTGGCCACCCAGGCCGGCGTGAACGAACGGCTGCTCGTGGCAACCGAAGATGGGCGTGCGCTCTACACACACCTCGGCTGGAGCGTTATCTCGCCGTGGTCCACTGCTGTACTTCCTGTGGCTTGCTAAAGCCCAGACGAAATGTTGATGGTTTGCCCACCATTTCAACAATTTGTTGCTGACTCAAAAGAATTCCGCTATATTGAACACAAGTTCTGTATAACGAAATTCGTTCAACGAATTTGTTAGCAGCTAATAGCATCAAGAGTCGGTTTATCCGACGCCAACCTGCCTCACCCGGGCAAGGTGGAAGCCATTACGGCGATGCGGCCTATTAACGGCAACGAAGCGGGCGCGACATGGTTTGCTCCGAATCGGGCCAAGCTCTCAGGAGAAACCATGACAACCCATACCTGCCCCGCCTCCTCCCTGGACCTCAGCGCATGGCGCAACCAGTTCCGCATGACCCATACATTCCATCTCTCGCTTGGAACGAATGAACCTGTTGCAGGCCAGCTGGAAACGACTCTGAAAAACTCAAACGCCCAGATCGAGAAATGGGTGATCTCGCGCCGGGCCGGCTGTTATGAGCACTGTATTACCGTCAAAGGCATCGGCGACGAGTCGGCGCGCGAATTGCGCTCCGAACTGGCTAGCCTGAATGGCGAAATCAAGGTGCACGTCGAGCACATGCTCCACTTCGACAGCGACCCAAACCAGCGTTGAACCGATAACGCGGCCAGGGGGCCAGGGCCGTCGCCCGCTCCGAATGTGGCAGTTCGCTAATTAGCCCTTCGCACGGCGATACTTCCGCCAATTGCAACCGCCAGAAGCAAGAGGCCGGGGATCAAAGAAACTACGGTTTCTACAACGTCGCTGCCTGGCCATCCCCGCAACGCCATGCCCGCGATGGTGATCAGCCACCAGGCGCTGACGCCCATTGCCAGCAAATACCAAAGATAGCCCGCCCAGCGGCGGCCTCGAGCCAAGCCAATGCCGCAAAGCGTAGGCAGCGAGGCAGCTGCAATCCAGATATATGCTGAATACTCGACCGCGAACCAGCAGAAGTAGGCAGCAACCAGGAGCAGGAAGATGATAACGGCTTTGAGGGCCATGATTGTCAGGCGGCCCGCTTGCGGGCGCCCATTTTGGCGATGACCCGTTCCGCGTTCTCCTTGCAGCCAATATCGGCGGGCTTGGAGTCGATCATTTCGACCAGCGACTGAAGTTCGGACTTGCTGCGCGCCAGGCGCTGCTCCAGCGCCTCGATGTCGGCAATCTTCTTCCGCAACGCCCCAAGCAATTCATCGTGCTTCCATGACAGGGCCCCATCCGGCAGCAATTGGCCGATTTCTTCGAGCGTGAAACCAGCGTGCTGGGCGTCGGTGATGATCCTCAGCACAGTCACCGCTTCCGCCGGATATTCGCGATAGCCGTTGGATTGCCGGCTGCCCACCTTCAGCAGCCCTTTCGATTCATAAAAGCGAATCGCCGATGCTGCCAGGCCGGTTTGCCTGGCCAGTTCCCCAATTTTCATAGCGCCCATCCGTCAGTCACGGCATCACTATAAGCTTAAAGCCTGCTTGAAGGTCAACAGTCAAAATTGATGCTTGACCTTCAAGTGAACTTTAATCCTAAGGTGGAGTCATCGCAACTACCAAGACACCACAATGAACCCCTTTGAATCACTGACGCTGCCCAATGGGGCTGTCATTCCAAACCGAATTGCCAAAGCCGCCATGGAAGAAAACATGGCCGACAAGGACCACGCCCCTTCCGATCAACTGATCCGGCTGTACCGCGCCTGGGCCGAAGGTGGCGCCGGCCTGCTTATCACCGGCAACGTGATGGTCGACCGCCGCGCCATGACCGGGCCAGGCGGCGTAGTGCTGGATTCCTGGCTGCACAGCGCCCGCTTCGAAAAATGGGCGGCAACAGCGCAGGCGCACGGCGCGCATATCTGGCTGCAGCTTAATCATCCTGGCCGCCAGATGCCCGCAGCACTGGGGCAGCCGACCCTCGCCCCATCCGCAGTAGCGATGGACCTGGGCAGCTTCTCCAAACAGTTTGCAGCGCCGCGTGCCATGACGGAGGCCGATATCGGGGAAGTGCAGGAGCGCTTCGTCAAGACGGCGCAACTGGCGGAAAAATTCGGCTTCAACGGCGTCCAGGTCCATGCAGCGCATGGCTACCTGCTTAGCCAGTTCCTGTCGCCCATCACCAACAAGCGCGAGGACCGCTGGGGAGGCCCGCTTGAGAACCGCGCACGCCTGCTCGTCGACATTGTCAAAGGCGTGCGCGCCGCGGTGGGCAGCAAGTTCGCAGTCGCAGTCAAGCTCAATTCCGCCGACTTCCAGCGCGGTGGCTTCAGTACGGACGACGCAAAAAAAGTCGTCGAAATGCTCAACCCTCTCGGCGTGGATTTGATCGAACTGTCCGGTGGAAGCTATGAGGCGCCTGCCATGCAAGGCGAAGCACGCGACGGCCGTACGCTGGCGCGCGAAGCCTATTTCCTAGAGTTTGCGAAGGACATCCGGGCGGCTGCGCAAATGCCTGTAATGGTTACCGGCGGCATCCGCCGCTTTGCGGTGCTTGAGCAAGTGCTGGCCAGCGGCATCGATATGGCAGGCATCGGCACCGCGCTTGCACTCGATCCGCAACTGCCCAATTCATGGCGCACCGACAAGGCGCATGCGCCCCTGCTCCGCGCCGTCACATGGAAGAACAAGGTGCTGGCCTCAGTGACCTATATGGCGATGGTGAAGCACCAGTTGCGGCGCCTTAGCCGGGGCAAGCCCGCGAACCCTAATGTGCCGCCTGTCCTCGCGCTGCTGCAGCAGCAGCTGGACACAACGATCAGGAATTATCGATACCGGCAATGGGTGCAAGCATGAACCCGGCAAAACTGGCTTCCGGGCTGCTTTTGTTGGGCGCATCTGCCGCAGCGTGGGCCGACAGCAAAATCATCGATATCGCCGGCAATCCGGTGCCCGTCGTTGCCGGCGGCCTGTACGACCGCTATCGTTCCAATCCTCCCTTATCGGTGGTAGCTGCCGAAGCGCCAAATCTCGACCTTAGCTGGTTCAAGGGCATGGAAAAGACCAGGGTCGACATCGGCTTCGAAACGTATTCACCGAACTTCTACTACAAGAACAGCCGGATCACCGCGGTCTTCACCGCCGACCTGGACCGCTTGAAGGAGCTGATGCCGGAAAAAGTGCTGGAGGCAGCCCCGCCATTGCAGGTCTGGCCAGGCCGCGGCCTGGTCGCGCTGACCGCCTACGCCTACGAATTCTGCGACAACGACAGCTATAACGAGGTAGCGCTGTCCGTCATCACGACCAGGCCTGGCGCTGCGGGCTTTGGTCCCTTCACGCTGATGCGGCAGTCAATGTCAAAAGACTTCTGGGGCTACGTCCTCAAGCTGCCGGTCAACACCGAACTGGCGCGGGTACGCGGCGTGGTGGGCTACAACCTGCCGAAATGGCTGACGAGTATCGACCGCACCGAGTCGCCGCAATCCGTGGCATTCAGGATCGGCAACGAGATCACCTTTGAGGCGAAGAAGCTGGACGGCTTGTCGGACAAGGTCGAGATGGCGACCAACAGTTTCACCAATCTTGACCGGCAAGGCCGCCTGACCTTTGGCTATGCAGTCTCGCGCCAGCTTCGCCATGCTTCCAGCAGTGACGCAAGCCTGGTGAAGCTGACGCTGGGAGAAGGCAGCCTGTCGGAGTACATCCGCTCGCTCAAGCTGGGCAAAATGCTGAAATACGAATATGTGCCGGAGTTCCAGAGCGCACTGTATGCGCCTGCCCTGCTCAAATAAAAAAAGCCGGCGCAGGCGCCGGCTTTTTCGTCCATCCTGTAAGGATCAGAACTTGTAGTTGTACGACACGCCAACCAGCGACAGGTGGGTCTTCCAGGTGCCGATGGTGGTTTCGCCGTTGCCGGTGCAGGTGCCGGCAGCAGACAGTGGGCTGCACTGGTTCTGGTAGGACGACGATGCGTCGTCGAATTTCAGGTAGCTGTAAGCCAGGTCGATCGACGAGTTAGCCGACACCTTCCAGTTTGCACCGAAGGAGATCTGCTTGCGGTCCGAGTCAGGCAGTGCTGCGTGGCGCAGGGATGCCTTGTCCACTGGGGACTCGTCGATTGCAACGCCAGCACGCAGCAGCCATGCATCGTTCAGCTTGTAGTTCATGCCCAGCGATGCGCGCATGGTGTTTTTCCACTGCTGGCGGATCACTTCGTCGCCTTCGCCGGTACCCACGAACTGGATGTTCAGGTTTTCCATGCGGGAGTGACGGGACCAGGTCAGGTCAGCCATCACAGCCAGCTTGTCGTCAGCCTGGGAGAACACGCTCATCGACAGGGTTTCTGGAGTCTTCAGGTCAACCAGTGCTGGGGAGTTGGCCTTGCGCGAGGAAGCTTGCAGGACTGCGTTCACCACTGGATCGGTGGTCACGCCGGAGAAGTCCCATACTGCGTCGCCCTTCAGCTTGTGATGGATCGACGAACGGTAGGACAGGCCGAAGCGGGTGTCCTGGGTCAGGTTGAACATGTAGCCCAGGTTGAAGCCTACGCCCCAATCCTTGCCGTCCATGGTGGCGTGGCCGTCTTTAGCGGCTGCCAGGGCGGCTGGGTTGCCGCCTTTGGCGACGATCGCCTGCAGCAGTGCAGCGCGGCGCGCAGCAACCGCAGGGTTCGCTGCGTTGGCGTTCAGGAACAGGATGGAACCAGGCACGTCAACGCCCTGGCCCAGCTTGGCCTTCATGAACTCGGCATCGATACCGAAGCCGAAGGAGTGACGCTCATCCAGCTTGAAGGAAACGGATGGGTTCAGGGTGACCGACTTCAGGTCGATCTTGGTCAGCGCGTAGCGGCCGGCCCAGTTGTTGTCGTAGTCCAGCTTGGCGCCGTAAGGCACGAAGGTGCCGAAGCCCAGGGTCCACTGGTTGTTCAGCTTATGGGACACGTACAGGGATGGTGCAGCGACCGCGTTCGGCGCGTAGTCGTCCTGGTGAGCCACGCCGCCGGCTGGGGTGTTGGTGAAGCGCTTCGAGCCCTGGTCGTCGTAGGTCGAGTGCGGTACCACGGCGGTGATGCCGCCGGAGAATTGGGTGCCTTCCAGACGGGACAGGCCGGCTGGGTTGGCGAAAATGGTGGAAGCATCGGCAGCTTCAGCGGTGTTGGAGTCCGCGGTGCCTTGGCCGGACACGGACTGGGAACCGAAGCGGTAACCGGATGCGTTAGCGTTCATTGCGGCGGCCGACAGGGCGGCAGCAATCATCAGGGAGAGGTATTTTGGGTTCAAGGTAGGTCTCGGCTGTTCGTTATTGATATATGTTTAACCTTGCGTCATAAGAAATGCGCGAGGGCACCGCAGTCTACACTAAAACAGTACGACGGTGCTTTTTAATTGAAAATAGTTTAAGAAAAGAGGGGCATACGCCCCTCCCGCCAGAGGAGAATCAAGCTGCTGCCCTCTGTTGCTTTCTGGTTACAAGACTGACCAGTTTCATTGCCAACCGGAACACAAGACGCACAAAAACCAGGGCCAGTATCGCTTCCACGAAAGTCAGCACGAAGGCCAGTGCCGCGCCCCAACGCTCATCGCGGCGGTGGAACTTGGCGATCATGCGGTCTTTGGCAATCTCGATACTGTCGTAGAAGGTCGGCACGACCAGCAGGGTCAGCAGGGTTGAGGTGATAGTTCCGCCGATAATCGCGATCGCCATAGGCGCATAGAACTGGCCGCCATCGCCCCAGCCGATTGCTACCGGCATCATGCCGGCAATCAGGGCAAAAGTCGTCATCAGGATCGGGCGCAGGCGCATGCGGCCGGCGTTCATCAGCGCTTCTTCGCGGCCGACGCCCTCCTCTTCCTGCTTGCGCGCCGCATCGAGCAGCAGGATGGCGTTCTTGGCGACCAGGCCCATCAGCATGATCACCCCGATCAGGGACATCAGGTTCAAGGTGCTGCCGGTGACGAGCAAGCCCACCACTACCCCGATCAGGGACAGCGGCAGCGACAGCATCACTGCGCCCGGCGCGGTGAAGGAGCCGAACTGCATGACCAGCACCAGGTACATCAGGCCGATACCTGCCAGCAGCGCAATGCCCATGGCGCCGAATACTTCGTTCTGGTCCTTGCCGGCGCCGCCCACATCCATGCCGAAGCCCGGCGGGAAGTTCATTTCCTTGGCGATCTTCTGGGCATCCTTGTTGACTTCACCGGCCGAGCGGCCTTCCACGTTGGCGGTGACGGAAATGGTACGCATGCCGTTCAGGTGGCGGATAGCCGCAGGGCCCTTGCCCATCGTGATCCTGGCGATCTGGTCCAGCGGCACCATCTGGCCGGTGCCAGGCACGCTGATCGGCAAGCGCTCGATGTTTTCCGGGCTCATGCGGTCCAGCGGATGCAGGCGCACTGCCACGTCGCGGGTTTCACCGGTCGGGTCGACCCAGTCGCCCACTTCAATCCCGGCAAAGGCCACGCGCAGCGCCGTTGCGGCATCGCCGGCCGAAATGCCCATCGAGTTGGCCAGGCCACGGTTCAGCTCAATCTGCAGCTCGGACTTGGGATCCTGCTCGGACAGGCCCACGTCCACCGCACCGTTTACCTGGCGCAGCTTGTCCATGAACTGGTTGGTGAGCTCCATCAGCTTGCGCGAATCCGGGCCGATGAAGTCGATCTGCACCGGTTTGCGGCCATTGTTGGAGAAGTCGTCGATCACGGTGAATTCGCCGCCGACCATGCCGGCCAGTTTCTGGCGCAGCTCGCTGCCGATGTCCTGGGCATTGCGCTTGCGCTCGCTGCGCTTGCCGATGTCCACGTAGATCGAGCCACCGGCCAGGTTCACGTTCACATTGGTGGCCTTGACGTCCTTCACGCCCAGCGCGATTTCGGACACCTTGCTCATCTTGCTGCGGGTGTATGCCAGGCTGGAGGACGATGGCGTGCGCACTTCAACCTTGATCAAGCCGATATCCTGTTTCGGCAGGAAGCTGGTGCCGCCCTTGGTTGCCTGCAGCACAATCGCGCCAACAAAGGTGGCAAAGGCAATCACGGCCATCCAGCGGCGATGGTGCAGCGCCCAGGCGATCACCTTGCCGTAACGGTCGGCCTGGTGGTCGAACCAGTGGTTGAACTTATCCAGCGCTTTGCCGATGCCTTTCTTCGGCGCTGTGTGATGGTCCGGCGGATCGCCCCAGAAGGCCGACAGCATCGGGTCCAGCGTGAAGGAGATGAACAGCGACACCGCTACCGAGCAGGTCACGGTCAGCGCGAAGGGACGGAACCATTGGCCAGCCATGCCACCCATGAAGGCAACCGGGATGAACACGGCCATGATGGAGAAAGTGGTCGCTGCCACTGCCAGGCCGATTTCCGCCGTGCCATTCAGGGCGGCAGTGCGGCGGTCGGACCCGTTCTGCATGTGGCGCACGATATTTTCACGCACCACGATTGCATCATCGATCAGCACGCCGATCGCCAGCGACAGGCCGAGCAAGGTCATGAAGTTCAGCGTGAAGCCGCACAGCCAGACCGCGATGAAGGCCGCCACCACGGAAGTTGGCAGCGACAGCGCGGTAATCAGGGTCGAACGCCAGGAGTTCAGGAAGGCGTACACCACGAAGATGGTCAGCACGGCGCCGAACACCAGCGCTTCGACTACATTGTTCAACGAACGCTGCGCCTGCTCGCCGCCGTCGCGGGTGATTTCCAGCTTGGTGCCCTGCCCTTCGGCTTCCAGCTCCTTGTTGATGACCTCCACCAGGGCGCGGATCTTCTTGGCCACCGAAACCGCAGACGCGTCGCGCGCGCGGACCACGAACAAGCCCACATTGTCCTTGCTGGAACGCAGGCTGACGTTATTGACTTCGGCGAAACCGTCTTCGATGGTCGCCACCTGGCCCAGGCGCACCAGCTGGTCGCCATTGCGCTTGACCACGACGTCCTTGAATTCTTCCGGACGCTCGATGCGGCCCACCAGGCGGATCGCCGATTCTTCCAGCGTGCCGCGCACCTTGCCCACGGGGGCATTGGTGTTCTGCATGCGCAGGGCGTTGGCCACTTCCGACACCGACACATTAAATTCGCGCAGCTTGTCGGCACGCAGCAGCACCGACAGTTCGCGCCGCAACGCGCCGTTGACGTTGACCACCGCCACACCATCCAGTGCACGGAAGCGGTCCGCGAGCTTGTCTTCCGCCAGGCGCGAGATTACCGCATGCGACTGGTGCGTGGACGACAGCGCCAGCTGCATGACCGGCTCCTGGCTGGTGTCGAAGCGCTGGATCATCGGTTCGCGCATTTCGGTCGGCAGCTTGTAGCGCACGGAGGCGATGGCGTTGCGCACCTCGTCGGAGGCTTCGATCAGGTTCTTATCGAAGGAAAACTCGATATCGAAGCTGGCCACGCCTTCGCGCGCTTCCGATTCAATCTGGGTCACGCCGGTGATCGACTGCAGCGATTTTTCCAGGCGGTTGACCACTTCGCGTTCCACCGTTTCCGGCGAGGCGCCCGGATACGGGATATTGATGAACAGCGCAGGGACTTCCACGTCCGGATTCTGGTTCACGCGCAATTTGGACAGGGCCAGCAAACCCATCGCCATCATTGCCACGATCAGCACGATCATGGCAACCGGCCGTTTGACACTGAAGTTAGATAAAAACATTGTTTATCTTTTTGTAAGTTAAAGATTAACAAAAAAGGGCCCGGGGGCCCTTCCTTGGTTCCTGCCAGGCAGGGATCAGGCCATGCCTGGCTGGCCGCCACGGCGGGTGACCAGCATGAACAGCTTCTTGAGCAAGCGGTACACGAGGCGCACGAAGGTCAGCGCCAGGATCGCTTCCACGAAGGTCAGCACGAAGGCCACGGCGGTGTTCCAACGTGCTTCGCGCATCTTGTACTTGTTCACCATGCTGTCGCGGGTGATCTCGATGCTGTCGTAGAAGGTCGGCACAACCAGCAAGGTCAGCAGGGTCGAGGTGATAGTGCCACCGATAATGGCCACGGCCATCGGACGGTAGAACTCACCACCGTCGCCCATGCCGATCGCCACCGGCATCATGCCCGCGATCAGTGCGAAGGTCGTCATCAGGATCGGGCGCAGGCGCATGCGGCCCGCATACATCAGCGCATCTTCGCGGCCGAACCCTTCTTCTTCACGCTTGCGCGCCGCATCAAGCAGCAGGATGGCGTTCTTGGCCACCAGGCCCATCAGCATGATGACGCCGATAAAGCTCATCAGGTTGAGGGTGCCGCCGGTCAGCAGCAGGCCCACCACCACGCCGATCAGCGACAGCGGCAAGGACAGCATCACCGCACCCGGTGCCGTGAAGGAGCCGAACTGCATCACCAGCACCAGGTACATCAGGCCAATGCCGGACACCAGGGCAATGCCCATCGCGCCGAACACTTCCGCCTGGTCCTTGCCGGAGCCGCCCACGTCCATGCCGAAGCCTGGAGGGTAGTCCATTTGCGCGGCCAGTTTCTTGGCCTCTTCAATCACCTCGCCGTTCGAGCGGCCTTCCACGTTGGCCGAGACCGACACCATGCGCTTGCCGTTCTTGTGGCGGATGGTTGCCGGGCCCTTGCCCATGGTGATCTTGGCGATCTGGTCAAGCGGCACCATCTGGTTGGTGCCGGTGACGGCGATCGGCAGGCGTTCGATGTTGTCAGGGCTGACACGGTCTTCCGGATGCAGGCGCACGGCAACGTCGCGGGTCTCGCCGGTCGGGTCGACCCAGTCGCCCACTTCGATACCGGCGAAGGCCACGCGCAGCGACTGCGCCGCATCGCCGGCGGAAATGCCCATCGAGTTGGCCAGGCCGCGGTTCAATTCAATCTGCAGCTCGTCCTTCGGATCCTGTTCGGACAGGCCGACGTCCACCGCACCCTTGACCTGGCGCAGCTTGTCCATGTACTGGTTGGTGATCTCCATCAGCTTGCGCGAATCCGGACCGACAAAGTCGATCTGCACTGGCTTGCGGGCGCCGTTGTTGATGTCTTCCAGCACCACGAACTCGCCGCCCACCAGGCCGGCCAGCTTCTGGCGCAGCTCGATGGCGATTTCGGTCGCGTCGCGTTTGCGCTCGCCGCGCTTGCCGATGTCGACCCAGATACGGCCGCCCGACAGGTTGACGTAGGTGCTGGTCGCCTTCACCTCTTTGATGGTATGGGCGATCTGGGCTGCCTTGTCCATCTTGGTCCTGGTGTACTCCAGGCTGGACGAGGATGGGGTGCGCACTTCGATCGCGATGGTGCCGAAGTCCACTTTCGGCAGGAAGCTCGAGCCGCCCACGGTGCCCTGCAGGACCAGTGCGCCGACAAAGGTCGCCACCGCAATCACGGCCATCCAGCGGCGGTGGTGCAGCGCCCAGGCGATCACCTTGCCGTAACGGTCGGCCTGGTGGTCGAACCAGTGGTTGAACTTGTCCAGCACCTTGCCGATGCCCTTCTTCGGCGCGCTGTGGTGGTCAGGCGGGTCGCCCCAGTATGCCGACAGCATCGGGTCAAGGGTGAAGGAGATGAACAGAGACACCGCCACCGAGCAGGTCACGGTCAGTGCGAAGGGGCGGAACCATTCGCCCGGCATGCCGCCCATGAAGGCAACAGGAATGAACACCGCCATGATGGAGAAGGTGGTCGCCGCCACGGCCAGGCCGATTTCGGCCGTGCCTTCCAGCGCCGCCTTGCGGCGGTCGGAGCCATTCTGCATATGGCGCACGATGTTTTCACGCACCACGATCGCATCGTCGATCAGCACACCGATCGCCAGCGACAGGCCGAGCAGCGTCATGAAGTTCAGAGTGAAGCCGCACAGCCAGACTGCGATGAAGGCCGCCACCACCGAGGTTGGCAGCGACAGCGCGGTAATCAGGGTGGAACGCCAGGAGTTCAGGAAGGCATACACCACGAAGATGGTCAGCACGGCGCCGAATACCAGCGCCTCGATCACGTTGTTCAGGGAATCCTGCGCGTCTTCGCCGCCGTCGCGGGTCACTTCCAGCGAGGTGCCGTTGCCCTCTTCCTTGAATTCCTTGTTGATTTCATCGGTCAGCTTGCGCACTGCCTTGGCCACCGACACGGTCGAAGCATCGCGGGCGCGGATCACCGCCAGGCCGACGTTCGGCTTGCCGGAACGCAGGCTGACGTTATTGATTTCGGCAAAGCCGTCTTCAATGGTCGCCACCTGGCCCAGGCGGATCAGCTGGTCGCCATTGCGCTTGACCACGATGTCCTTGAATTCATCCGGACGCTCAATACGGCCCACCAGGCGGATCGCCTTCTCTTCCAGGTCGCCGCGCACCTTGCCCACCGGGGCATTGGTGTTCTGCATGCGCACCGCATTGGCCACTTCGGCCACAGAGACATTGTATTCGCGCAGCTTGTCGGCACGCAGCAGCACCGACAGCTCGCGGCGCAGCGAGCCGTTGACGTTCACCACGGCCACGCCGTCCAGCGCGCGGTAACGGTCCGCCAGCTTGTCTTCGGCCAGGCGCGACAGCACGGCATGCGACTGGGTCTTGGACGACAGCGACATCTGCATGATCGGGTCGGCCGAAGTGTCGATACGCTGGATCATCGGCTCGCGCATCTCGGTCGGCAGCTTGTAGCGCACCGAGGCGATGGCATTGCGCACTTCGTCAGACGCTTCGATCAGGTTCTTCTGGAACGTGAAGCGCATTTCGATGGTGGCGCTGCCCTCGCGCGAGGTCGAATACAGGTCAGTCACGCCGGCAATCGACTGCAGCGATTTTTCGAGACGGTTGACCACCTCGCGTTCAACCGTTTCCGGCGAAGCGCCAGGATACGGAATGTTGACGATCAACAGCGGGATCTCAACGTCCGGATTCTGGTTGACGCGCAGCTTGGACAGGGCCAACAGGCCCATGGCCATCATTGCCACGATCAGCACGATCATGGCGACGGGGCGCTTGATACTGAAATTGGAAAGGAACATGGTCAGTTGCCTTTTTAGTTGCCTTTTACTGCATCAGCCGGCACCGAGGCGGAAGCAACCGCCTTGTTCATCTGCAGGTCGACTTTCTGGCCGTCGCGGAAGCTGGAGGCCGGGGTACGCATCACGATGTCGCCTTTGGACAGGCCGGTCTGCACCTGCCAGTTGCCGCTGCGTGCATCGCGGGCGCCCATCTGGAGCGGGGCCTTGGCCAGTGCCTTGTCCTTGATCTTCCAGACGTAGGTAGTGTCGCCCTGCTTGACCAGGGCCGATTCCGGCACCATCAGGGCCGAAGTGGTCTCCGCTTCGATGCGGCCTTCGGCAAACAGGCCGGCTACGCGCGGCAGGTTCTTGTCGGCGAAATCGACCAGCACCTCAACCTGGCGGGTCACCGGATTGGCAGCCGGGTCAACGCGCTTGACCTTGCCCAGGAAGTTCTGGCCCGGGTAGCCGTTGATGGCGAACACCACGCCCTGCCCTGCCTTGACCACGCCCACCGAGTCGGCCGAGACGCGGCCTTCAAAGCGCATCGACGCCGGGTCGACCACTTTCACCAGTTCCTTGCCGATCTGCGCGGTGTCGCCGGCCGAAACTTTACGCTCGGAGACGATGCCATCGAACGGTGCACGCACCAGGGTGCGGGTCAGCTGCTGGTTGGCGGCGACCAGGCGGGCCTTGGCGGCCGACAGGTCGGACTGGGCGTTATTGCGGCGCACCTCGGCGTCTTCCAGCACCTGGGAGGAGACCATGCCGGAAGCTTTCAGCGTCTTCTGGCGGGCCAGCACGCGCTCAGCCTGGTCCAGCGACTGGGTCGAGGCGCGCACCGCTTCCTGGGCCGAAGCCAGGTTGTCGCGCAGCGCGGTATCGTCCAGGCGCACCAGCAGGTCGCCTTTCTTGACCGCTTCGCCGTTCTCCTTCAGCACCTGCATGACGACGGCGCCGACTTCGGCGCGCAGGTCGGCCTTGCGCTCAGGCTGGATGGAGCCGGTGATCACCGGGCCGGACGACAGGGCATTGCTTTCCACCGTCACCAGATCTTCAGATGCAACCTGCAGCGTTGCAAGCTTCTTGTCATCGCCCTTGCCTTTCGCGTCGGCAGTCGCCGAAGCGCTGGCCTTGCCGGCTTCTGGCGCCTTGTCGGACTTGCCGCAAGCGACCAGCGCGGATGCAACGGCGAGAGCTAATAGGGTTTTACGCAACATGTGAATCTCCAGTTTGGTGGACGGCTTATTTGAATATTGAATGCATACTTCTGCAGCGTGCAAAAGTATCCTTTTACAGAGGGGGAGTGTCAATTCACCGGGGGCCAGACTGCGGGATTTTAGGGCTGGACTGCAGGATTCGCGGATGAACCGCAAAAATGGTGGCTGGACAGCAGATTTGGATTGCTACATTAATGTAGCAATCCAGGGGAATTCGAGGGGATTAAACGCGCGGGAACAGGGCGAAAATGATGTGGCCCATGGCGATGCCGGTAGCCAGGCCGCCCGTGATTTCGATCACGGTGTGGCCCATCCGTTCGCGCAGCCACTTGTGGTCCGTGGCATCCTTGGCCAGGCGGTTGATTGCCGCTGCCTGGCGGCCGACGTGCTGGCGCAGGCTGTTGGCATCGATGATCACGATGAAGCACAGCGCGACGGCCACGCCAAAGGCAGGATGCCCCATGCCTTCGCGCAGGGCAATCAGGGTCGCCATGCTGGACACCACCGCACTGTGATTGGATGGGAAACCGCCATTCCCGACCAGGTTGAATGCCCATTTGCGGGCTTTGATACTGTTAATCAGGAATTTGATCGGACCGACAGTAATCCAGGTCAAAAGAGGCGTCAGCAGGTAAGCAAGATCCATTTATAGCGTCCTAAGGTGCAATCCCCCATTATAATCGGCGCACCAACAATATTAATAGCAAGCAAAAATGAAGCATTTCAGGATTTCGATTATTGTCACCATCGTTTTGATGGGACTGGCCGGCTGGTGGGGCTATAACCATGGCGGCATGTCCGCTGCGATTACGGCACTGTGGATTACCGGGGTTTTAGGGGTGATGGAAGTCTCCCTGTCCTTTGATAATGCGGTGGTCAACGCCTCCGTCCTCAAGAACTGGAACGCCTTCTGGCAGAAGCTGTTCCTGACGGTCGGTATCCTCGTGGCCGTGTTCGGCATGCGCCTGATCTTCCCGCTGGCCATCGTGGCAGCGGCGACCGGGCTGGACATGCTGTCGGTGTGGGATATGGCGCTCAAGACGCCGGAAGAATACTCGCGCCACCTGCTGGGCGTGCATGAAGAGGTGGCAGCCTTTGGCGGCGCTTTCCTGCTGCTGGTGTTCCTGAACTTCCTGTTCGACGAAGAAAAGGATGTGCACTGGATCCACTGGTTTGAGGAAAAAGTAGGCAAATACGGTACTGAAAGCCTGGCCGTGCTGCTGACCCTGGTGGCCGTGGTGCTGTGCGTGCAGATGGTGCCGGATGCCAAACGCTATACCGTGCTCTACTCCGGCGTGATCGGCACCGCGATTTATGTGGGCGTGGGCTGGATCAGCAGCCTGCTGGAAGAAGAAGGCCATGGCGAAGTGGGCAAGGCGGTGGCCGGCGGCTCGATCGGCGGCTTCCTCTACCTGGAAGTGCTGGATGCTTCGTTCTCCTTCGACGGCGTGATCGGCGCCTTTGCCATCACCAGCGACGTGGTGATCATCATGCTGGGCCTGGCGATCGGCGCCATGTATGTGCGCTCGCTGACCGTCTACCTGGTGCACAAGGGCACGCTGGACGAATTCATTTACCTGGAACATGGGGCGCACTATGCGATCGGCATCCTGGCCCTGATCATGTTCGCCAGCGTGAAGTATCACATTCCGGAATGGTTCACAGGCCTGTCCGGGGTGGCGTTTATTGGTGTTTCGCTGTGGTCTTCCCTCAAATATAAAAAATCAAATCCCCAGGAGTCTGAATGAGCCGTGTGTTGGTGATTGTTGGCGGCCTGCTGGCCGCCGTGGCGCTGCTGTTTGCAGCTTATGTGTGGCTGGCGTTGAGCTATTCGTATTCGGAAGGTGAACGTGCCGGGTATCTGCAGAAGTTTTCCAAGCGTGGATGGCTGTGCAAGACTTGGGAGGGAGAGATTTTGCTGACCCCGTTGCCGGGAATGATTCCGGAGAAGTTTGAATTTACGGTGCGCGATGAAGCGGTGGCTTCCCAGATCGCTGCGGCGGCTGGCAAACGGGTAGTACTGCATTATGCGCAGCACAAGGGCGTGCCGACTTCGTGCTTTGGGGATACGCAGTATTTTGTTGAGGCGGTGACCATTCAGCCGTAAACCGGTAAACCGGTGTCAGACCCACGGGGTCTGACACCTATGACGCGGCGGCCGCGGGCCAGGTGTCTGACCCTGCGGGTCAGACACCGGTTTACCGGTTTTAGCGGCCGCGCCAGACCGCGCCGGCAGTTTCTTTCAGGCGGCCGATCACGTCGCGTGCCATCGTTTCCGAGTGCTCGTCGGCCGGATGCGCCACCTTCTCTTCCATCGCATTCAGCATATTCTGCGCCGCATGCTGGCGCCGAGCCTCCTGCTCCAGCAGCTTCTTCTTCGACTCCACCATCGCCGCAGTGGTCGCCGTCACCCGGCGCTGCAACTCGGCATGCGCGTGAACGGTATCGACCAGCGTCTTCTGCTCCGCCAGCTTGGCCCATTCCGCCTCATTCGCAGCCTGTTCGGCCGCTTCACGCTGGCGAGCTACTTCCAGCAGCTGTTCTTCGGCATCGGCGCGCGACTTGGCAGCAGCAGCAGCCTTCTTCTCCAGCTCCACGCGCACTTCGATCGCCTTCGCCGCACGAATCTCGGCCGCATTCGCCGCGCGCTGCTGCACCAGTTTCTGGTCGATCAGCGCCAGGGTCTCGCGCTCCTTGGCCACGAATTCCAGCTCGGACTTCAGCAGCGACTCTTCCGCCGCAACGCGCGCCTGCTCGGCTTTGGTACGTTCAGCCTGCGCCTTGACCAGCTCACCCGCCAGGCGCGCCTGGGCTGCAGCAGCTTCGGCAGCAGCAGCCTTGTTGGCCGCATCATATTCAACCTGTTCGGCCATCGCGCGCACGGCAGCAGCTTCCTGTTCGGCCGCCACCTGCAGGCGGGCATCGGCAGCGGCCTTGCGGCGCGCTTCCGCTGCGCCGGCGCGCTCGGCATCGACGCGCGCCTTGGCAGCCGCAGTGGCGACTTCCTCGGCGGCGATACGGTCATCCATCGCTGCTTGCGCGGCCTGCTCGGCTTCGGCGCGGCCACGCTGGGCTTCTGCCAGGCGGGCATTGATTGCATCCAGCGCCGCCTGTTCCGCTTCAGCGCGGGCACGCTCGGCATCGGCCAGGCGCACGGCGGCGGCGGCCTTTTCCTGGGCCAGCGCGTTGGCTTCTTCAGCGGCGGCCAGCTGAGCAGCGACGGCATCGCGCTCGATCTTCTCGGCCGAAGCCTGCTCGGCAGCCACAGCGGCGGAGCGTGCTGACAGTTGCTGGCGCTCGGCCGCGATGGCGGCGGCGCGCTGGTGTTCTTCGGCTTCAATGCGGGCCTGCTCGGCGGCGGCTTGCTCGGCTTTCTCGCGCAGCTTGGCCTGCTCCAGCGCCACGGCTTCGGCTTCCAGGCGGGCGCGGGTTTCAAAATCGGCTTGCTGTTCGGCTTCCACGCGGGCCATGGCGATGGCGTGCAGTTGGCGGTCGGTTTCCACGCGGCGCTCGGTGGCGGCGATGATCTGCAGGTCAGCGTCGCGGCGGGCCTGGGCGGCGGTGGCTGCCATCGCTTCCACGCGCTCGCGGTGCTGGGCGGCGTCGCGGATTTCCTTTTCGGTCTGCAGGCGCAGGTGCAGCGACTGGGCCGCGCTGCGGTCGGATTCGGCCTTGGCCAGGGCAATCTGCTCGCGCTCCTGTTCCAGGTGTGCCAGGGCGCGGGCTTCTTCCAGCGCGCGCACTTCGGCGGCGGCACGTTTGAAGGCAGCTTCCAGGGCCACCTGGTCGGCGCGCTCGCGCTGGCGGGTCGCTTCCAGGGCTTCGGCTTCGGTGTTGGCCAATTGTTCGGCGGTCAGGCGGGCTGCATGGGCCTGGCGTTCGCGCTCGCGCGCGATCGTGGTCATGCGGGCATCGGCGGAAGCCACGCCCATCACTTCATCGTGGGCGGCTTGCACGGCGGCGGCGCGCTCAGCGGCTTGCAGGCGGGCTTGCTCGGCCTGGGCGGCCAGTTCTTCGGCGGCCTTGCTGGCCAGTTCGGCCAGTTTGGCTTCTTCCGCGACCTGTTCGGCGGCGCGGCGGCGGCTTTCCTCTTCGGCCTTGGCGCGCTGTTCGGCAGCCAGGCGCACCTGGATGTCGGCATCCATGCGCGCACGCAGTTCGGCGGTTTCCTGCTTGACGGCTTCCAGGCGGGCCACGCTGGCGGAGGCGGCGGCGCGCAGGGTTTCCAGGCGTTCCTTGTTGATCTTGATGGCTTCTTCAGCGGCCTCGGCGTTCTGCACCGCGGCGGCGGCGGCGGCGGATTCGAGGGCGGCGCGGTCTTCAGCCAGGGCGCGGGCACGGGCTTCCGCCACGGCGCGCGATTCGGCGGCGCATTGGGCTTTGGCCTCGGCTTCGACGCGGGCGATGGCTTCGGTGATGGCCTTCAGCTCGGCCTTCTCATGCTCAGCACGGTCGTTGGCGACGGTGTCGGTGTTTGGCGGCAGTTGTGCTTGCATGAGGAATCTCGCTTGGCTTTTAGGGTGATGTTGCCATTATCGATGAGTCCAACAGGGGCGAAGCTCGCGAGCAAGACGGGAAAATCCCGCCAATTCTCGCGTTTTAACCAGTTAAACCGGCCAGAGGGGAGGCTCATCCATCAGCGCGATTTGCTCGCGCAATTCGAGGATACGATCTTGCCAGTATCGTTGTGTATTAAACCACGGAAAAGCCACCGGAAACGCAGGATCATCCCAACGCCGCGCCAGCCAGGCCGAGTAGTGGATAAGGCGCAACGTCCGCAGGGCTTCCACCAAATACAGCTCGCGCGGGTCGAACTCGCGCATGTCTTCGTACCCCGCCAGGATATCGCCCATCTGGCGCACCATGTCGCTCCGTTCCCCTGACAGCATCATCCACAGGTCCTGCACGGCCGGGCCCATGCGCGCATCGTCGAAGTCGACGAAATGCGGCCCGGCATCCGTCCACAAAACATTGCCGCCGTGACAATCCCCGTGCAGGCGGATCAGGGCCACCTCCCCTGCCCGCTCATAGCAGCGCCGTACGCCATCCAATGCCTGGTCGACCACCGAACGCCAGGGCGTCACCAGCTCCGCCGGCAGGAAATCATTGGCCAGCAGCCAGTCGCGCGGCTCTTCCCCGAACGAAGCAATGTCCAGTGTGGGCCGGGTAGCGAACGGCCGCGCCGCGCCGGCCGCGTGGATGCGGCCAATAAAGCGGCCAGTCCACTCCAGCACCTTGGGATCGTCCATCTCCGGCGCCCGCCCGCCATGGCGCGGGAACACCGCAAAGCGGAAGCCCTCGAATTCGTGCAGCGTGCGGCCATCGCGCTCCAGGGCCGGCACTGCCGGCACCTCGCGTTCCTGCAGTTCCTGCACGAAGGCATGCTCCTCCAGGATCTGTTCGTCGGTCCAGCGCCCGGGGCGGTAAAACTTGGCCACCACCGGCGGCCCCTCTTCCATGCCCACCTGGTAGACACGGTTTTCGTAGGAATTCAGCGCCAGCAGGCGGCCATCGCCATACAGGCCGATGCTGGCCAGGGCGTCTAGTACCCGGTCCGGGCTCAAATCGAGGAATGGATGCGTCATTCTCGCTATTGTAAGGGCCAGGGCGTATACTGTCGCCCTTCGACCCAATATATTGAGCACCAAGCCATGCAACTCGACCAGCCTTTGACCGACAAAGAATTCGACGAACTCGACAACTTCCTGCTGGGCGACCAGAGCCCGGAAGACTCCATGACGATGGACCACCTGCATGGCTACCTGACCGCCATCGCCATCGGCCCGGAGCCGATCACCCCGGCGGAATGGCTGCCGAGCATCTGGGGCGAAGACCGCAAGGATGGCCCGAAGTTCAAGAACCCGAAGCAGGAGGAGCGCATCTACAACCTGATCACCCGCTTCATGAACGAAGTGCTGGTGACCTTTGAAGTGGCGCCGAAGGAGTTCGAGCCGCTGTTCGTCGAGCACGAACACGAAGGCAAGGTCCTGCTGAACGCCGAGGCCTGGTGCTGGGGCTTCTGGGAAGGCATGGAATTGCGCCCTGGTTCCTGGGACGCGATCTGGGA